>JAQTNW010000007.1 GCA_028713655.1 Candidatus Methylacidiphilales bacterium
GCGGATTTTCCGGAAAAAACCTGCCCATCGGACTGCAACTGATCGGCCCGCATTTTGAGGAAGGAAAACTTTTACAGGCCGCGCACGCCTACGAACAGGCGCACGACTGGTTCAAGCGCCGGCCAAAATTCCAGGAATAAGCGCAAGGATTTGGAAACTCATCATGCAATACGAAGCTGTTATCGGACTTGAAGTCCACGTCCAGTGCAAGACCGCCACCAAGATGTTTTGCGGTTGCCGCAATGAATTCGGCGGCGAGGTCAACACCCACCTCTGCCCGGTCTGCCTCGGCCTGCCCGGCGCGTTGCCGACCCCGAACATCGACGCGATCCGGAAAACCATCCTCACCGGCCTGATGCTGAAGTGCAACATCGCCGAGCTCTGCAAATTCGACCGCAAAAATTATTTCTATCCGGACATGCCGAAAAATTACCAGATTTCGCAATACGACATGCCCCTCTGCGTCGGCGGTGTGGTCACACTTGAGAAATACGCCTATCCGAAAGACGTACAAAAAGAGGACTACGCCGCAACGCATAAAAACATCCGCCTCGTCCGCATCCACCTCGAGGAAGACGTGGCCAAGTCCTTTCACTTTGAGGATTCCAGCGGAATCGATTTCAACCGCGCCGGCACGCCGTTGATGGAAATTGTTTCCGAGGCGGACATCACGTCGCCGGAAGAGGCCTTCGCTTACCTGACCACGCTCCGGCAAATCCTGATTTACGGCAACATCAGCGATGCCGACATGGAAAAAGGCCAGCTCCGCTGCGACGTGAACATCAGCGTCCGGCCCGTGGGACAAAAAGAGTTCGGGACCAAGTGCGAGCTGAAAAACCTGAACTCGGTCAGCGGCGTCCGGCGTTCCCTCGCGTATGAAATCCAGCGACAGATCGAAGTGGTCTCCAAAGGCGGAAAAATCATCCAGGAAACCCGGCGTTGGGACGATGCCGCCGGGCAAACCTACGTCATGCGGACAAAGGAAGACGCCCACGATTACCGTTATTTCCCCGACCCCGATCTGCTGCCGGTCCGCACCGATCACGGGCTCAAGGATGCGGCCGAAAAACTGTTGCCCGAACTGCCGCGCCAGAAAAAGGAGCGCTTCCTGCAGGCGTACCAGCTTACGGAATACCAGGCGGAAGTGCTGGCGGCGGACAAATCCCTCAGCGACTACTTTGAACAGGCCGTCGGAATCAGCAAACATGGTCCGGCCATCGCCAATTATCTGATCAACGATTTTCTAGCGACGGAGCCCGATACAACCCAAATCGTCATCCCCGCCGGACATTTTTCCGAGTTGGCCGAGTTACTGGCCACCGGGAAGATCAACAGCAAGCAGGCCAAGGAAGTCCTGGCCGACATGCTGGGCAGCCATGAGGCCCCGGCAAAGATCGTCGAACGCAAGGGCCTGGCCCAGGTGACGAACCTCGGCGAGCTGGAAGCGTTTTGCGACGAAGCCATCCAAGCCAATGAAAAAAGCGTTGCGGATTACAAAGCCGGGAAGAAAGGCGCCATCAACGCCCTCAAGGGATATGTGATGAAAAAGTCAAAGGGACAGGCCAATCCGGCGCTCGTGGATGAAATTTTACAGAAAAAACTGTAATTCTAACCTTGCAGCTTAAGAGTGGGAGCTTAGCTTTTTTAAAGCCATGTCGGTCAACGACAATTACATCCTGCAATTACTTCTCAGCGCCGGGCTCATCTCACAGGAAGACCTTGCCGGCGCACGGGTTAAGGCTGCAGAGAGGAATAGTAGCGTCAGCGACGCACTTGTTCACTTGGGCATAGTCAGCGAAACCGACATCCTTCAAGAAATGGCCAACGAGGCGGGGACCGAATTCGTCCCCACGATCGAGCACGTCGAAGAAAACGCGATTGTATTGCTTCAAAAAGCCCAGGCCAAACGTTACAGGGTAGTACCGCTGTCACGTGTCGGCCAATCACTCCGGATCGCCATTTCTGACCCTCTGGATTTTGAAACGCTGGACGCCTTGCGCCACATCGTCAAACTGGACATCGAGCCCATCGTTGTGCCGCCCGCTGAAATTGACAAAGCCATCGCCCGCTATTACGGGGCGACAGACGAATCCGTGGAATCGCTCATCAACAGCTACGGCGACCTGGAGTTGGATGTCAAAACAGACACCAGCGCAACAGCCGCGGAAACCGAATCAGCGGAAGGCGATGCTCCGATCATCAAAATGGTTTATGGAGTGATCCTGGACGCCTACCGCCTCAAGGCGAGCGACATTCACCTCGAGCCCTTGGAAAAGCGTTTCCGCTTGCGCTATCGCATGGATGGCGTGCTGCAGGAAATGCGCGATCCTCCAAAACGGCTGCAGTCCACCATCGTCAGCCGCGTGAAAATCATGTCGAACATGAGCATTGCGGAAAAGCGCCTCCCGCAGGACGGACGTATCGCACTTGCCATGCAGGACGGCAGCAGTGTGGACCTTCGTGTTTCGAGCATCCCCACGGTTCACGGCGAGTCCATCGTCATGCGTATTTTGGACAAAACCGGACTGACTCTTGGCCTGCCGCAGTTGGGATTTTTTGCCGATGACCAGGCCACGATGGAAAAAATCCTCGGATTTGCGGACGGGATATTCCTGGTGACCGGGCCCACCGGCTCGGGCAAATCAACCACCTTGTACGCCTGCCTCAACACCCTGAACAAACCGGACCGAAAAATCATCACGGTGGAAGACCCGGTGGAATACGAGCTGCCCGGCATCAACCAGGTGCAGGTTCATGAGGACACGGGCATGACTTTCGCGGCTGCGCTGCGGGCCATGCTGCGTCAGGCCCCCAACATCATCATGGTCGGGGAAATTCGAGACGCGGAAACAGCCACCATCGCCATTAATGCCTCCCTCACCGGGCACCTCGTCTTCAGCACCCTGCACACCAATGACGCGCCAAGCGCGGTCACCCGGCTGATTGACATCGGCGTCAAGCCCTTCCTGGTTTCCTCATCCGTACGGGCGGTCATGGCCCAGCGCCTGGTGCGGAAGCTGTGCAAAAACTGCTCGCAGCCCAGCATGCCGACCGACGAGGAGTTGCGCGCGCTGAATTTGAATGTTTCACAAATTGCAGAAGCTAATTTCAGGCATGGCCACGGTTGCGACACTTGCCGCGGCACCGGCTACAAGGGCCGTGGAGGCATCTTTGAAATCTTCATCGTGGATGACGAAATCCGCACCTTGATCAACGAACAGGCTGGAGTCTCCCAGGTTCGCCAGCGCGCGCGCGACCTGGGCATGAGAACCCTGCGCGAAGACGGGGTCCGCAAAGTCGTGGCCGGCGCCACCACAGCGGAGGAAATCATCGCCGCCACCATGGGAGACAAAGACTGACATGGATACCCGGCTGCTGCTTTCATTCCTGCGCGAGCAGGGAATCATCCGCGACGAACAGGCCACCGACCTGCTCGAAGAGGCGGAACGTACCGGCAAACCCATCGAACAAGTCATCGCCAACTTCGGCATCCTGACAGAAGAAGAATTGATGCAGCGGATCGCCGCCAGCATGGGATTGCAGTACGTCGATCTTTCGCAGGCCAACTTCACCCCGGAACTGCTCAGTTGCATTTCCCCGCAAACCGCGCGCTTGCACGGGGCGCTGCCGGTGGCCGTCACCCCCCAATCCATCACTGTCGCCCTCAAGGACCCGCTGAACTCGCAAACGCTGGATGACCTGCGCTGGGCCGCCAATAAGGACATCCAGATCGTGTTGGCCCCACTGACGCAAATCGACAACCTGATCGCCCAGTATTACGGGACCGAACAGGGATCGGTCGATGAGCTGCTTTCACAGTTGGCGGGCGAAGCCCAGTCCGCCTCGGACACAAGCCTGGACGAACTGGGATTAAGCTCGGCGGCCAGCAGCGCGCCCATCGTCAAATATGTCAACACCATCATCGCCAAGGCGATTCAGGCGCAGGCGAGCGATGTCCATTTTGAGCCGTTTGAAAAGGAATTCAAAATCCGCTACCGCGTTGACGGCTCCCTTTACGAAATGGCCCCGCCTCCCAAGCGGCTGGCGCTTCCTGTCATCTCCCGCATCAAGGTCATGGCCTCGCTCAACATCGCGGAGCGGCGAATCCCCCAGGATGGACGCATTCAGACCAGCATGGCCGGCAGGCAGGTGGACCTCCGCGTCTCCACACTCCCAACCCAGCACGGTGAAAGCGTCGTGCTCCGCGTGCTGGACAGAAGCGTAGTCAATCTCGATCTCGCAAGCCTCGGGATGCCGGACCACCTCTACAAATACATCGTCGAAACCGTCAACAAACCCCACGGAATTTTCATCGTCACGGGACCCACGGGCTCCGGAAAAACGACAACGCTGTATTCCTGCATCAAGGAAATCAACACGATCGATACGAAGATCCTCACCGTGGAAGATCCTGTGGAATATGAACTGGAAGGCATCCAGCAAGTCCAGGTGCAGGAAAGCATCGGCTTGACCTTCGCCCGCTCCCTGCGCGCCTTTCTCCGTCAGGACCCGGACCGCATCCTCGTCGGCGAAACACGCGACCTGGAAACGGCCCAAATCGCCATCCAATCCTCCCTCACGGGGCATTTGGTACTCACCAGCTTGCACACCAACGATGCGCCCGGCGCGATCACCCGGCTCATTGATATGGGTGTGGAACCCTTCCTGATTGCCGCCACGCTTGAAGGCGTGCTCGGACAGCGCCTGATCCGCAAAATCTGCCCGAAATGCAAGACGCCCTACGAACCAACGGAAAGCGTTCTTGCACAAATCGGCCTCACCGCCCATGATGTGGGCGACAAAGCGTTCTATTATGGAGCTGGCTGCGAGAATTGCAATCAAACCGGATACAAGGGCCGGAAGGGAATTTATGAACTGCTGGACATTCGCGAACCCATCCGCCAACTCATCACCGGCAAAGCTCCGACGGTTGTCATCCGCCAAAAAGCCATCGAGCTCGGCATGGTCACCCTCAGACAGGACGGCCTCAGAAGCATTTTTGACGGACAGACGTCGATCGAAGAAATCCTAAAATATACCTAACCATGCCCACTTTTAGTTACACAGCCGTCGATTCCACCGGACAACAAAAAACCGGCAACCTCGACGCTCCCAATTCCGCCGAAGCCACGGCCCGGATCAAGCAGTTGGGGCTGTTCCCCACAACGGTGATAGAAGCCACCAAATCCGCCGCAGCCATGCCTACGCGCGTAGCCGTCAAAAAAGGATTTTCGCTTTCCTTCGGCCAGCCCAAGGTCAAAGGCAAAACCCTCATGGTGTTTACACGGCAGTTGGCCACCCTGATCGACGCCGGCCTACCTCTCCTGCGCAGCCTGAAAACCCTCCTCAAACAGGAAAAAAATCTGGCGCTCAAAAACTCCATGCACAACCTTTCGGACTCTGTCGAAAGCGGCAGCACCTTTTCCGAAGCCCTGGCCCAACACCCGCACATCTTCAACAAATTGTACGTCAACATGGTCAAGGCCGGCGAGCTCGGCGGCGTGCTCGAAGTCGTCCTGGGCCGCCTGGCGGAATTCCAGGAAAAATCACAAAAAATCCGCAGCAAAGTCGTCTCGGCCATGGTTTATCCGGTTGTCGTTCTCGTCATTGCCGTCGGCATTCTGGCCTTTTTGCTCCTTTTTATCGTCCCGAAATTTGAAGCCATTTTTAATGACATGCTCAACGGCAAACCCCTGCCCGGCCTGACGGTCATGGTCATCGACGCCAGCAAGCTGGTCCAGTTTTTGGTCTGGCCCCCCTCCATAGAAGCCAACAAGCTTCCCATAGACGCCCTTCAATGGATTCAATTCCCGATTCCCTACCTCCCGATCGTCATCGCAGCCGCCGTTATAGGCTGGAAAATATTCAGCAACCTCCCCGCAGGGGCCATGATGTTGGACCGCTGGAAGCTCAAACTCCCCCTCTTTGGCGACCTTATCAATAAAACCGCCATCGCCCGCTTCTCCCGCACGCTCGGAACTTTGGTTTCCAGCGGCGTGCCCATTCTTCAGGCCTTGAATATCACCAAGGAAACATCCGGCAACATCGTCATTGCGGACGCCATTGCAAAAATCCATGAAAGCGTCAAGGAAGGCGAATCCATGGTTGACCCCCTCGAGGCCAGCGGCCTCTTCCCACCCATGGTGGTCAGTATGATCCAGGTCGGCGAGGAAACGGGCCAGTTGCCCGACATGTTGACCAAGGTCGCCGATGTGTACGAAGAAGAAGTTGATATCACAGTCACCGGCCTCACCTCATTGCTCGAACCGATCATGATCGTCTTTCTGGCTTTGATCGTGGGCACGATCGTCATCGCGCTCTTCCTGCCCCTCATCAGCATCATCACCCAGCTCCAGCAAAATACGAGTTGAGTGGCTTGGACGTCCCGTCCAAGCATAGGGCTCGTAGGAACCATTTTTTGCCACTGATATAATCCAAGGCAACCACTCCAACTCTATCTCTTACTCTTACTCCTAACCTTAATCCCACACTTCCCCGCAACCATTGCTTTCCACATCAGGGCTCTCTATGCACTCGCGACGCATGTCGGAGTTGCGTCAACTGCCTTTTGTCTTCGCCAGTCCGGGACTCCGCCAGAGCAGATAAATCACCGGATACAATAAAAGCTCCAGAATGGCCGAGGTCACAACCCCGCCGACCATCGGCGTGGCAATGCGCTTCATCACGTCCGCTCCGGTGCCCGTGCTCCACAAAATCGGCAGCAAACCGAACAAAATCGCGCAGACCGTCATCATCTTGGGCCGGATGCGCTGCACCGCCCCTTCCCGGATCGCAGCTATAAGATCCGATTGCGAATTCATCCGGCCCTGCGCCTTGTGCTCGTCGTACGCCTGGTCCAGATAAAGCAGCATGACCACCCCGGTCTCCGCATCAATGCCCGCCAGCGCAATCAGCCCGACAGCCACCGCCACGCTCATGTTGTAGCCAAGGAGATACAACAACCAAAAAGCGCCAATCAACGAAAAAGGCACTGCCAAAAAGACAATCCCGGTCCGTATCAGGGAACGGGTGTTCATATAGATCAGAATGAAAATAATCAGCAGTGTGAACGGCACGATCAGCATCAGGCGTTCCTTGGCGCGCAGGAAATATTCAAACGAGCCCGCCCATTCCATGAAATAGCCCGTCGGGAATTTGACTTTTTCACGGATTTGCTCCGCTGCTTTTTGTACAAAACCCACCATGTCAGACGCCGTCGTATCCACAAACACAAAGCCGACCAACTGGCCGTTTTCACTGCGCACTTCCGGAGGACCGAAGGTGTAGCGAATGTCGGCAACTTCAGACAACGGAATTTGCGCGCCTTGCGGCGTGCCGACCAAAATACGGCCCAGCGCCGAAATATCATCCCGATAATCGCGCGCATAACGCACGGCCACCGGGTAGCGTTCCCGCCCCTCGACCGTCCGGGTGATCGTGCTGCCGCCCACCGCCATCTCCAGCACATCATTGATGTCCTCCACCCTGAGCCCATAACGGGCCAGGGCCTCACGCTTGACAGTGACATCCAGATAGCGCCCACCCAACGCCCGTTCCGCAAAAACGCTTCGCACATCCGGAAAACCGGTCAAAGCCTGTTCGATCTCTTCACCGACAGCGTTGATTTGTCCAAGATCCTTCCCATAAATCTTGATCCCCAGATTGGAACGAAACCCCGTGGTCAGCATCTGGGTCCGGGTCTGGATCGGCATCCAAAACACATTGGCTAGGCCCGGTAATTTCAACTTTTCATTCATCTCCGCAATCAGCTTTTCCCAGGTCATGCCCGCAGGCCATTCCTCCTTCGGTTTGAGCTGGATCGTGGTCTCGAACATCGACAGCGGCGCTGGATCGGTGGCCGTCTCCGCCTGGCCTGCCTTGCCAAAGGCTGATTTTACCTCTGGGAATTCCATGATCATCCGGTCTTGCACGTTCAGGACACGCGAGACTTCGCTGATGGCCATGCCCGGGGTCGCGGTCGGCATGAAAAGAATGGTGCCTTCGTTCAGGGGCGGCATGAACTCGGAACCCAATTTCAAAACCGGATACGCGGTCGTGCCCAATATGACAAGCGCCAGCAAAAGCACCGGCCAACGGAATTTCAAAACCAATTCCACCAGGGGCTTGTAAATCCAAATCAGAAAACGGTTGACCGGATTTTTCGCCTCGGGCGCGATTTTACCCCGGATGAACCAGAGCATCAGCACCGGGACCAGAGTCACCGACAGCAGCGCCGCGAAGAACATCGAAAACGTCTTGGTAAACGCCAGCGGCTGGAACAGACGGCCCTCCTGAGCCTCCAGCGTGAAGACCGGGATAAACGAAACTGTGATCACCAGCAGCGAGAAAAACAGGGGCCGCCCCACTTTCATGGCCGCTTCCAAAATGACCTGTGTGCGATGCTCGCCGCTGGGATCGACCCCTCCGGCAGCTTCGCGCGCCTTTTCCAGGTGTTTGTGCGCGTTTTCAATCATGATGATCGCCGCGTCAATCATGGCCCCGATGGCGATGGCAATGCCGCCGAGCGACATGATATTCGCCGTAAGATTCAAGTGCTGAAAGGGTATGAAAGACAACACAATCGCCACCGGCAGCATGACAATCGCCACCATGGAACTTCTGAAGTGCCAGAGGAACAGAATGCAAACCAGGGCGACAATCACGCATTCCTCGATCAGCTTTTCACGGAGCGTATCGATCGACTTCTCGATCAGTTCGGAGCGGTCATAGACCGGAACAACCTTCACACCCGGAGGCAGCGCAGGTTCCAGATCCTTGAGCTTCTTTTTGACGCCGTTGATGACATTGAGGGCGTTTTCCCCATACCGCATCACGATGACTCCGCCGACTGTTTCCCCCCGCCCATTGTAGTCCGCCACACCCTGGCGCATCTCGGCCCCAAACGACACCGTGCCCAGATGTTTGATCAGGATTGGATCTCCGGTACTGTCGGTTTTGACCGCGACATGCTCAATATCCTCAAGGGATTTGAAATAACCGCGGCCCCGGATGTAAAACTCCGTCGTCGCCACCTCAAACGTCTTGCCTCCCACGTCGCGGTTGCTTTTTTGCACCGCTTCGACCACTTCCTGAATCGTCACCTTGTGGCTCAGAAGCGCATTGGGATCGAGGTTGATCTGGTACTGCTTGACATAACCTCCTACTGTCGCAACTTCGGAAACGCCCTTGACCGAGCCCAGCGCGTAACGCAACGTCCAGTCCTGGAATGTGCGGAGCTGAGCGAGATCGTTTTTGCCCGATTCATCCACCAACGCGTATTCGTACACCCACCCGACACCGGTGGCGTCCGGGCCGATGGTCGGATTCACCCCCTCAGGCAGCGTGCCGCGCACCGAATTCAAGTATTCGATGACCCGCGACCGCGCCCAATAAATGTCCGTCCCGTCCTCAAAAATCACATAGACGAAGGATTTTCCAAAAATCGATTCCCCACGCACAAACTTGACCTTGGGCGCCGAGATGAATTTGCTCGAGATGGGATATGTGATCTGATCTTCGATCAGCGTCGGACTGCGCCCTTCCCACTCGGTATAAACAATCACCTGGACATCCGAAAGATCCGGAATGGCATCCAACGGAGTGTGCCGGATTGAGTTGAAGCCCCAGGCAACCCCGAGGATAACCAGGATGCAAACCAGGAAAGGATTCCGCCCGCTCCAGACAGTGAGACGTTCAATCCAACTGGATGGCTGATCCGAAGGTGTGCGAGATTTTGACGCGTTCAATGTGCGTGCCCTTCGGCAGGGTTGGTTTCAGGCGCATTGCCGCCCCAGGCTTTCAACGCGCCTTGAATCCGGCTTTCCGAGTCGATGAGGAAGTTCGCGCTGGTTATAACCCGGTCCCCTTCCTTCAAACCATCCAGCACTTCGTAGCTGGCGCCCATCTTTTCACCAATCTTAACATAGCGGGGTTCCAACTTCCCGCCGCCGTGCTCCAGGAAAACCACAAAACGGTCACCGGTCGGAATAACGGCATCAAATGGAACGGCAAGCTTTTCACCATATTCAAGCGCGCCGCTCACATTGGCATACATGCCCGGCAAAAGTTTCAAATCCGGATTGGGCAGTACAAAGCGTGCTTTCAAGCGGCGGGTGTCCGCGTTGAGCTGGGGATAGACAAACGAAACCTTTGCCTGGGTTGCCAGGCTCGGAATGGATGGAAATTCAATGTTGAACTCCTGGCCGACAGCGACGTACGGAGCCTGGTCCTCATGGAACTCGGCTTCGATCCAGATGGGGGACAACTGCGCCAGCCGGAACAAGGTCTGGCCCTGCTGGAATTTCATTCCCTCCACCGCGTCTTTTTGCAACACAATGCCATCTATCGGCGACAACAGCTCAAACGTGCCGCTCAGCCCCTGTCCCTGGCCTTTGCGGAGCACCAGATCATAGTCCTTCAGGTTCATCGCAAAATCTTCCATTTTTTTGATTTGCCCGTCCGTCAGGTCCCAGACGTGGAGCCGGGCGCGCATGCGGTTGATTTCCTGCTCCAACGCGGCCGGATTTGCATTGGCCATGAAAATTTTGGTGCGGCGCCAGTCCCGATAGGCCTTGATATAATCCTGCTGGGCTTCGATCCAGCCCTCACTCAGTATTGACGCTAATGGCTCGCCTTTCCGCACACGCTTGCCCGTTGCGTCGGCGTAGAGTTTGTCAATAAACCCGTCGGACGCCTTGACGTTGATGTCGCGGAGGGTGGATTCATCCACGGTGACAACCCCCGGCGCCCGCAAAAACCGTTGCAGGCGTTCTGTTTTTACCACGCCCACACGAACCCCGATGGCCTGGAGCCGGTCGGGCGAAACCTGGAACACGGAAGTTTCAGGGGAAGGATTTTTGCCCTCCGTGGGCATCGGGATCTCCTGCTGCGGCGCGGGGCTGGTTCCTCCCGTAGTCGCGCCCGGGGGATTCTCAGCCGCTGCGGATGTGGTTGCGGTTGCCGCCAGACTGGCAGGCTTCTTTTTGACAGGGACCAGGTCCATCCCGCAAATCGGGCACGGGCCGGGTTTGCTTTCATGCACGGAAGGATGCATTGGGCAGGTATAGTAATCGATGTCCGAGCCGGCGCCGGGCGTCCCGGAGGATTGTTTCGAGCAACCCGCTCCGATCAATAAGAAGAGGCACAAGCTCAATAAGACTTGAAGTGACGTTTTCATAAAAAATGGGATTTCAATTTTTGCAATTCCTCCCGGAGCGCCTGCCGCGCCCGATACAGCCGGCTTTCCACGGCTTTGGCGGAGCATCCCAGGATTTCTGCGATTTGTTGATAGGATAGTTCTTCAAACTCGAAAAGCAAAAGAATGCTCCGGAAATCCGGGCCAAGCCGTTGGATGCCGTCCCGGACGGCTGCGGCCTGTTCACGTTTGATGGACGCGTCGGAGGCAGGCAAACCGGATGAGGATAAATCAGGGGCATCCTCGCCCTCGCCATCCTGCCCGTTCACACCCCCAAGCGGCACAACCGGATGCCGCGCATGCCAGCGAATATGGCTGCGGGCCAGATTGGTGGCGATATGAAACAACCATGTGGAAAACGCGGCCCTGGGTTCATAGCGCATCCGGCTCTCATAAACGCGGATAAACGTCTCCTGGGCCAAATCCACGGCATCCGCTTCATTGCCAACGCAGCGCATCATATAATTCGCAATTTTTTGACGCCAACGTTCCATGATCTCGTTCAAGGCAAGGTCATCGCCGCCTTTTAAGCGCCGCATGCATTCGACATCCGCGTCTTCCGTTTGTTCACCGGTGTTCATGCACTCTTATCAACGCATCATCGGCATCTGGGCACCCGGCGTTGAAAACAACATGTGCCGGCTCATGATCTCCACAAAACGCCTGCCTTGGGAAGGTTCCATCTCACGGCTCACGGCGTAAATATGCTCCATCATCCCCCGGCGGCATTCTTCCCGCACCTGGCAGGATCTGTCGAATGCCGCGGTCAATTCCGGGGTCAGACCGGTATTGGCATCAATAAATTGTTGGAGTTCGAGTTCCGCATCCCGGGCCCGGCGGCATCGCTCGTCGCAAAGCGGTTTGTAGGCCTTGTGCAAAGCCGCGATCTTTCCAAACTGGGCATCCGTAACATGAAATTCCTTCCGCATCCACGCAAGTCCGGACGGATCGTCGTGTCCGTACGGACAGGCGCCTTGCACCCGCAAAAAATAAGCCGCCACGTAGCCCGCAACAGCCAGCAGCACAACCAGAAGAACAAGCCCGGTTTTTCTGTTCACCGGCCAGGCTCCAGGCGTGTTTGCGAAAGCGGATTGATGGAGTCGGCGTACCGGGATTCAAGCTGCAGAGATAGCGACGATGCGCTGTGCCCCCCCTGCAAATAGCCCAGGGAAATGCCGGCCAGCAACGCCACGACAGCCAGCGCCATTGCATAACGCGGCACTGCCATCAATTCCGCAAGCCGTCCGAAAAAATCTTTCAACCACGCAAACCTGTCCTGCTCGGCGCGGGCGGCGATGTGGCGCCAAACCTCCCGTTGAAAACCGGAAGGCAGTTCCACCTGCACATCCCAGTTCCTTAAAGCCTCTTTTAATTCCGAATCTGTTTTCATGGATACTCCCGTCGAACCGGGAGGCTGAATGACCCCCCGGTTTTCACCTGATCTTAGCTTACATCTTGCCACATTGAACAGGCCGAAGCGTGCCATCCGGGCAAACCATCTTGGCATTCACTTCCTTGCCTGTAGCGGCCTTCTCCAGGACGATGCTGCAACCGCCGACTTTCAGGCCCTTGCCGGTTTCCGTAATGGTGGCATGTCCCTTGCTGTCCACATCGCGGACGGTGGTGACGTAGGTTGTTTTCATCAGCGGGCAGTAGGCCGCGATCTTATCCCCTTTTTGGAGGGCTTTGAAGTCGGCGACTGTTTTCAAGGGCTGTGCCGCGACCAGACGCGCGCCTTTTGTCGTTTCGACAGTCAGAGCCTGCACTGAATTTGCGGCAGAAATGCCCAGCCCCAGGGCCAGGCCCAATATTGCGAGTTTGATGTTCAGTTTCATTTTGTTGTCCTTTATTTTTGTTTTTTGGCATTCCCAACCGGGTCCGCCTGTTTATTATTATCTTCACAGGGTTAAACGCAGGAACCGCTTCAAACCCTCGAAAAACATTCAGTTTTTATAAAATCCGGAAAAAATTAAAAAAAACCGAGGGTTTTCCCGCCCGGCGGCGTTATAGTTAATAGGACTGTCGCGGCTCAAACCCTCCGTTACGGTTAAAAGGAACAAATTCATGAAAAATCAGTTATTGAAATATGCAGTGGTGGGCCTGATGGCTGCGGGCGCATTTACATTTTCGCAGGTACCGGTCAAAGCCGAAAACACTCCCGACCAAAAAAAGCAGATTGAGGAACTCAAAAAATCCTATCCGCTCGACACCTGCGTCGTATCCGGTGAAAAACTGGAGCCCGGCGAGATGGGCGCGCCTGTCGATTACCTGTACAAACAAAAAGGCGCGGACGGCAAGGAGACAACCCGGTTGGTTCGTTTCTGCTGCCCGGGCTGCATCAAGAAATTCAACAGCGACCCGGCAAAATATTTGAAGCTCATTGATGCCGCAGGCCAAACCAAAAAAACAGCCGCCACCACCCCGCCAGCCGGTTGTCCCGCGTGCCAATGAGTGAAGATCCCCTTCCTCGCGCATAGGGGATCTTCACCTGCTTCGGCGCGAATCCGCGCCGAAGGACACGGAGGGACTTTTACTTTTGCGTCTCTTGCGTTTTTTCGCGGCTAATTCTCAATGTGATTGTTCATTTCTTCGCGGCTTTGCGTCTTCGTTCGCACTTCGTCCGCCGCGGCGGATTTAGGCGGACGTGAGAAACAGTGCTTTTTATCTGCGTTTATCCGCGTTCATCTGCGGTTCAAATTGTGCTGCTTTTATTTTTTCTCAAACAGCTTCAAATATTTCCCGTACCCCTGCTTTTCCATCTCTTCAACCGGGACAAACTTCAACGACCCGGAATTGATGCAATACCGCAGGCCGGTCGGCGCGGGGCCGTCGTCAAACAAATGCCCCAGATGGCTGTCCGCTTTTTGGGACCGCACTTCGACCCGGATCATGCCGAGGGTGCTGTCCTTCTTCTCAACAATAGATTCCTTCTCAATCGGCTTGGTAAAACTCGGCCAGCCCGTGCCCGAATCGAATTTGTCCGTCGAACTGAACAGTGGCTCACCGGAAACGATATCGACATAAATCCCCGCCTTGTGGTTGTTCCAATAGGCATTTTCAAACGGGCGTTCCGTGCCGTTCTGTTTGACAATCCGGTATTGTTCCGGAGTCAACAGCTTCCGCAATTCCTCATCGGAACTGGGAAGGCTGCATACGGTCGTACATTTTTTTGAGGTGTCTGGTTTCATGGTTGGGTCCGGAGTTTTAGACGGGTTGTCCGCCGCCGCAAGGGCAACAAACGCCGTAAAAAAAAGCGGCAGACAGACGAGCGGTTTGACGTTCAAATGTTTCACAAAAATACGAGCGGCCAACCCGCTCAATATTCCAATATAGACCACACAATCCTATAATCCAGCGGCTGGTCCGCAGATTTCACAGATAACCGACACCAACCCGGAACATCTAGCAGGTACGCACTTGTTCGCTTTTAATTTCTCTTCTTCAATTCTGATCGTATCCACAAAGGAGAACGTCGCATGTCAAGAACTGCATACACCTGAGCTATCTCGCCTTCGACCTCGTAGTAAATTCCGAATGGAAACCGCTTCGACAGCATCCGATAAAATCCAAAATGCACATGATGAATTCCGGCATAGAGAACCAGAGAATCTAAATCCGAAAGTAGCGACTCGATAAAATATTCTCCGATCCCAGGTTCCCGCGCTTCGTAAAATCGGCGTCCCGCTTCAAGATCAATCGCCGCATCTTCGAGGACGATGACGGTCATAAAACCGCTGTACGTAAACGGCTTTTGAGCTGCTCCAGTGTCAAAAACTTCGCTTCACCGCTGTCCGCCCGAGCCTTTCTGTCCGCCAGTACGTCTTGATGCCAGTCTGGAGAAGTCATGTCCTCCGTATCGTGACACAGAGCATCCCAAAGCTGCTCCATCGCCTGCAAGCGCTCGGTCACAGACATTTTGTTGATTTGAGCTATCTCGATCATGTGCTGATTCTACAATGCCCAAATGGAAATCGCAAGGGCCGCGTTTGTCCTGTACCGTCCGTGGTCAGAAGCCTGGAGCACATGGCACCCGAGGTCGCCGCGTCGGGCCTTGGGCATGGCTCTGTTCTTCCTCGTCATACATGGCGAAAAGGGCTTCCGAAGCGCCAACCATCGCCAGATGCTCCTCGATCCAGGCCAGCAACTCGCGATAATCCGCTGGCGGAAGCTTTTCGATGTATCCATGCGTTGTGTTGCGTGAGAAGCAATGTCCACGCGCCGCGGAACGCGAACACAAAGCCTTGCAGACGGCGACGTATTGAAAAGGCGGGCATATGTTGAGTCAAGATGCTTCGTTAGCCGACGAGCGTAGCGAGGTTGCTGGACAAACTTGGTTTGGACATCGTTTTGATTCTCATTGTATGGTTGCGAAGCATGCCATAAGCAAAAGCGCATATAAAGTGTAGAACGCGGTCAGAGCTAATCCCCAGGACTGAAAATAAATTTGTTTTTGTAGGGTCGGAACAAAAGCAGACGCAATGAAAAGGCCGAAGAGAATGATGGCTAGATAAGGAATGAATGAGCCCATGTTACGGGCAAAAAGCAGATGAGCCGGGAGCAAACCCGGGGAGCCTGAATATACTGGACGAAAATGCTCAACATACCCCGGTAGCCAAGTAACACTGGGATAGGCCGTGATACACAGAAGCAATGATGCCGTTAAATACCAAAAACTAGGTCTGGCGATTGGGTGCTTCATTTGTATTCAACGCTAAGCTCACCCACGGCTCTCTGGAAGCGGCGGCTGGCAGCAAAACGGGGCAAGGCGAAGGCGCGGAGGCTGCGGAATCAGCATCCGTGACTGAGCCGGTGGAATTACGGCCGCGCTTTTAAACGACCCGCCCGGAGAGCTGCTTGTATGTAGCGTATGGTTCGGTGTTTTCATTGTACTTGTATTGGGTAAATCCTCATCGGCAACCACGGTAACGCCATGGAAAAAAGAAAAATGGCAACAAACATTAAGGTAGTGATAAGAGTCAGAACGCACAAGGCTGTCCATGTGGACTCTACGCTCCTGCATCTTGCCGTGGCATAGATCGCGAACAGAACAAAAATAACGGGGAACAGATATGGCCAGACTGTCGGAGGATAAAATAAGGTTGAAATCACCGGCAACGGTTTTCCGCCAGTTAATTTAGCTAACGGGTAATCAAGCCAACGCGACAGTGCGAAAAGAAAGAATGACACCACACCACTACCAGCAATCGTGATCCATCCAGTAATAATACGCGTGATCATTTGTTTTTCACCGTCCGCCATCACTCGCGCCGCATAGCGGCGTTGAGTGGATGGCATGGTTAGCTGTTTTTCTTTTGGTAAGAGATAAAATCATCAAAGATTTTGGTGACATCTTTTAATGGTTTCTTTTCCAGGTCGCTTTTCTCTGAGTAATCCTTGGTTTGGATAAATCCAACTTTGGTCTCTACGTCATACTCCCCCAGTGCCTGATCAAGCATGAGAAAGGCAATGCCGTGATACGTCTTCTCGTGTTCAGCCCTATATCCACGAATAAAGAGGGTAAGACCAGCTTTGCTTCCGTCGGGTTCTACTGTGCAAAACACATCATCGGCCTTCAACTTTACGCCACCATACTCAATGTCCATCGGTGATCTGCGCGGACGGAACTTGATCCATATCCAATGATCCAACTTCGGTGCTGCGGCATAAAGCCGCTCTACAGCAGGAAAAGCATCCTTTATCCCGTCGGCACTGATTACGAATTCTCGCTTTCCTTCCGTGACGGGGCCGAATTCAAAAGTAAGGGAAGGATTAACTTTTTTCATCTCCGCCGCAAGGCGGTTAAATGTCTTTTCCTGATCCTTTTCAAAATTGAACAGCATCCCATCATTTTTGCTAAACCAACTCCAAAAATCCTGTTCCGGCGCAGCTTTGCTCTTTGAGGTGAATAGGGAGAAGATCATAAGTGTGAGGGCAATACGTAAAATCAGGTTCATTTGTTTCAGCTAACGCCAAGCTCACCTACTGCTCTCTGGAACCGGAAGGTGAATGCAGGTTGATTGTTTAGTCATGGTGAGCTTTTTACAACGACCCGCGCGGAGACGGTAACCCGCCGGGAGAGCCGTTGGTGTGTAGCGTATGGTTAGACGTTTTGCATAATATACTTTCGACCCTCGCCAGAAATCGCAGACATCGGAGGTTGCTCTCCAAATGGAGACGACACACCGAAACAGGTTTGTTGTATGAGTCCACGCTGGAGCAGCGTGTCTGTATGATAATCGGCAACGCCCATCGGAAGCTGAAATCGCCGCATAATGTCTTGTGTGGAAAGATTGCACGATTGATCGAAGAAGAACTTGAGTATCTCAAGTGCTTTGGGATCGAGTGCGTTCACGACTGGTTGCAGTTGTGCTATCTTCGCATCGCGGTCTGCTACAAGATTCTCAAGCTCAATCACGCGATGCGACAAACGCGCATTCTCACTGATCGCATCTCGCAACTTGAGATCAAGTGTCGTGAGTTGTTCTTTAGTGAGGGCAATCCGCTGATCCTTGATTGCTCCAGCGGCAATGTCACCGATAATTCCTTTGATGGAGTCGAACATGGTATTGTTATTTCTTCGTCAACGTTCAAGATGAGCCACGGCCGCTCGGGGCCGTTGGCTCTGGCGTATGGTTAGCACTTTCTTTGAACTCGATGAACTTCTCAAAGTCGCGAAAAACCACGTCCTGCTCTGGATCTTTCTCGGCGGAAGACACACCGAGCATGTAGACCTTTCCTTCCGCAATCACGCAGTACTGCTTCAACGCGCATCTCTTCCCGGCAATCGTCGCGACAATCTTAGAAAATCCAAATCTCTTCCCGTTTATTTCTTTGATGCCACCGCCATCCACCTTTTCGGCTTTCTTCTCGAACCCGGTTCTCCATTTGGGAACATACTCTTCTAGACTCTTCGAGTCGGGTGGGAGAGGAAGCGATATCAACGTGATACCAGTGGTGTTTGGTCCGTTACTCCAAGCCTTGATCTCAACATTTCCAGGCATGCGATCTTGCATGCGAATGCCCCATCCTGGTTCCTTGGGAACAGCGAAAGACAACTGCCCGACGACCTCCGCAGAGGCTGAATAGACAAATACGCAGGCGAGAATGAGGCAGTGGATTGTTTTCATCTTTGGCTAACAGTTTTATTCACCTGCCGGTCGGTTTTACCCCCTGTTATCCGACCGGTCGCATAACAGGGGGTAAAACCGACATGTAGGCATAATCGTGTTGTTGGTTGACGCTCAGTGAAGCATTTCACTGGAGGGTTTTCAAGTTTTAAGCGTGAGAGCGGTCAGCTTTCGGCTTTCAGTTCTCAGCTGTCCGCAAAAAAAGCGGCGTCGTGCCGCCGCACAAAACATATATTCGGAGACAAAAAGCTACTTGCTTAGTCAGCCTTCAGGAACAGCCGGTTCCTGCTCTGCAGGAAACATGACGGAGCGAAGAGACGGCGTGTAGGCTGTTACCTGGATGGCCTAGTTAGCCCTTCCTACTTCTTGATCTTATCGTATTCGTCGTGCTGACCTATCCAAATCCATAGACATCCTTCTGGCACTTCAGCAGCCAATGCGCGATGACCCAATCCGATTCTGACTGACCAAACTTGCCCCACCTTTTTGAATTGCAGTGATGGGTGCCTTGGATTTGCCTTCAAAAACTGAAAGCAACGATCAGCGTTTCGCTGGATTTCTGGAGGAAGCTGTCGATAGTGAAACCAGTAACTACTGCTCGCCTTATGCTTAAATGTCTGAGGATTGCCCTGCACGATGTTCCTCTAACGCCTTTGAAATAAAACTGTCCAAGCGGCCAGAATTAGAGTCTGCTTCGATCTCCTTATCCCATTGCTCCATATCAAAGTCAGTGAACCACTTACGAAAAGTTTTTAATTCGTCATTCGTAAAGTGGGTCACAGCATGTTCAACTTCTTGCACGCTCATAGGCAAAGGATAATTGAAAAACTTTTCTTTTGCAATTTTTTTTGGGCTTACGTCCAAGGTCAGCTACGGTCTCCCGGAAACTGCGCATGAATGCAAGCCGCGGCAGCGAAGGCACGGCGACTGCGGAAGCAGTCGCCGTGACTGAGCGCCAAGCTAAATCGGAACTTCGCACAACGACCAGCGCGGGAGGATGATAGCTGCTCCGTCTTGTTAGAAGATTCATTTTCCATGACTCACTCTAATAATTTTTCCGTCATCCTTTGCAATTTCAGCAATGGCAACTCCGCCAATGGTATTCTCTGGCAATGATCCTTCCACTATCCAAATGTTGTTGCTTCCAAGTTTCGCTTTGTACGGCTTCTCGCCTGCAATCTGCTTCTCACCATAAATTGGTTCCCAGACAGCAACTGCGATTTTGATAGCAGTCTTTGCGTCCGGAACATATCCATCATTTGGTTTGTAGTTGTGTTTTGCGGTCTCACCAGCAAATGCGCAAATGTTCGCGAGTATAATTGCACTAACAACAGTAAAAGTTTTGGTGGTCATGGTTGCTGGAATCTTCTAAAACGCAAAGCGCAGCCGCAGCCGGGGAGCGGCAGGTGGCAGCACGTAAGATGTTTAGCTATGGTAGCCATGGAACTAAAGGCCGCGTGGGCTGTCGGCTGGCGCGTCTGGTTCGGTGTTTGTTTCGCTTTCCATGGGCTCCAGTGTTTGGATTTGTCTGGCGCGTGGATCACAGGCTGGCTCCCACGGATAATAACCGTTTTTGTCTGGCCAGCAAAGTTGCAAGACCGGAAATTTATGAGCGGCAACGGCAGGTGCCTTGAAGAGTAAGGAGCGGTAAAACCAACACCCGTATCCCAGATAATCGAAGTATCGCTCTTGGGGCACTGGTCTTGCCTTGAATTGGACTTCGCCTCTCCCTAGATCGTAGCGAATGGAATGTTGGTCAGCAACGGAATGACCAGTCTCCACATAGCTAAATAAATCATTCATCATGTTACCAATGTTCGTGATCCCCATGACAAGAAACTCTGCGTGGCCAAGATTGAGATAGAACCCTATGGAATAACAGTAGTCGTATGGAAGATCAGGATTTGTGTCATCAGGGGTGATCTGCAGGACCGAACAGCCGTGTGTCGTGATGTCACGAAATATCGATAAATCGCGTGAATCCTGAGGCTCTTGCCAGACAAAGCCTGGAATTCTTGGCGATGTCACTGAGTTCTTATATCGCGCATCCATATTCCACCGAACAGTTTTATTCTCCTGCCGGTCGGTTTTACCCCCTGTTATCCGACCGGTCGCATAACAGGGGGTAAAACCGACATGTAGGCATAATCGTGTTGTTGGTTGACGCTCAGTGAAGCATTTCACTGGAGGATTTTCAAGTTTTAAGCGTGAGAGCGGTCAGCTTTCGGCATTCAGCTCTCAGCCGTCCACAGAAAAAGCGGCGTCGTGCCGCCGCAGTCCAAAAATCCGTTTTTATCTGCGCTATCAGCGGTTAAAAATGGATTCCGCTGATAAAGCTGCCGGGCAGGATGCCCGGCAGAGCGGGCGGGACGCCCGCGCTCCTGTAAAACCCAAATTCCTTCCTGCATTCGACCACGCAGGACATAGTTCCAGTCAAGTGCGTTCAACTCAGTTTGTTTTAACCTCAATTTTTGCGTATTTTGCGCTTTTTAGCGGCTAATCGTATTCCAGTTTCAAGTCCCGGATTTTGACTCTCCTCTGTGTCTTTGTGTCCCTGTGAGAGAAAATGTGTTCCTGCGCCTTGGCGTCTTACGCCCTCCTGCTCGCGATGCATATCGGAGTTGCGTTAAAATTCCGTTGCCTTCGTGTGAGGCATTCAGCCTAATCCCCTTCCGTTTCCAGATCGGGTATCCGGTTGAACGCAATCCGCAGCGGCGCCGATTCCAGCGCCTCGTGCGCCCCGCCGAAATAAACGGCGTTTTTCCCGAATTTTTCGTTCAAGGAATCCACCGCTTTGTTAAGCGAATTCTTCCGCCCGGCGGCTTTCACAAACAGCGACGGCGTAAAATTGCCGCGATGCACCAATCGGGACAGGACAACCCCCACCGCGATGGGCGCCGCAGACGGCCGTCCGCGCTTTTCCCAAAGCTGCTTCATCAGGCGCAGTAATTCCAGCGAGTCGTCCGTTTCCGTGATATGAATCTCGTCGTTCCAGCGCTTGTCCCCGGAATATTTGACCGTCAGCGACAACCCGCCAGCCAGGTATTCCATTTTCCGCAATCGCATCGCGGCTTTTTGCAGGAGCCGGTTCAGGACGGCAAAGGCGTCGGCGTTGTTGCGCTCCTCCGGAGGCAGCACATGCGAATGGCCGACCGAGCGGTGCTCCGTTTCCCGATCCGGCACGACCCTGCCCCGCAGCAATTCATACATCCTTTCGCCCTCGATGCTTCCCCATGCGGCATGAAGCGCATTCCGGCTGGCGGTACACATATCCTTGACCGTGCAAATCCCGTGCTCGCGGAGCCGGCGCTCCATGTTTTCGCCAATGCCGCAAAAGTCCCGCAATTCGAGCCGGTAGAGGCAATCCGGCAGGTCCTTTTCCTCAATCACCACCAGGCCGTCGGGCTTTTGCATGTCGGAGGCTGTCTTGGCCAGAAAGGTGTTCGGGGCAATGCCGATCGAACAACGGAGCGCCGGGCCGATTTGTTTGGAAATGCTTTCCTTGATCTGCCGGGCCAGCGCCAGAGCCTCCTCGCGCTTCTGCCAGCGGCCTGTCAGTTCGCAGTCCATTTCGTCAATCGACAATACCCGGCTGACGTGCATGCAGGATTCGACCATGTCCACAAGTTTCCTGTGGTATTCCACATAAAGCGACGGGCGCGCCTCGATGATCTTCAAGCCGGGGCACAGTTTTTTGGCGTCGCCGACCCTCGTGCCCGTCTTGACGCCGAATCGCTTGGCCTCGTAGCTGGCGGCGATGCAGCAGGTCGTATCGGCCAGCACCGGCACCACAGCCACGGGTTTGCCCCTCAGCCGGGGCTGGAGGTGCTGCTCCACCGAGGCGAAGTAGGAGTTGAAATCAACAAATAAGGATCGTAACGGCATAAAATCGGCAAACCCATTTTACAGAAAGATCGCGAAGGGCGCTAAGGAAAAGCTTAAAAACTTACAAATCCGCCACAGGACAGATTCTCCGGGCGCGAACTCCGACATACGTCGCGAGCAGGAAAGCGCAAAAAAAACGCAAAGGATTAAGAGAAGCTTGAAATCCTGTAAATCCTGTCAAAAAAATACTTTGCTGGTGCTGAATTTGAATCCGTGCCCATCTGAGTTATCCGTGGTTCAAAATGTTTTTCTTTGCGGCTTGGCGTCTTAGCGTGAAAATTTTCTATCTGCGTTCATCTGCGCAATCTGCGGATGTTTTAGACTATGGCCTTCGATTCCAGTTCCGCGAGGCGCTTTTTGCAGCGTTCCAACTCGGATTCCGTGTGCCGCCCGTGATTGGCTTCCTGCTCGGCCCGGGCCAGGGCCTGTTGCAGGTTTTTAAAATCAAGTTTCAGAATATCGATTTCACGCTTGTGCATCGACAGCTTGGACTCGGCTTCGTTTAAAGCGGCTTTGCTCTCCGACAACTCCTTCAAAAGCTGTTGATGCTTGGCATAGATCGCATCGGCGGCGGCCACCGCCTTCGTCTGCCATGCGGCCAATTCATCGATCTGCGCCTGTAATTCGCGCTTTTCCGTTTCGATCTGCCGGACTCTGGCGTCCGCCGGATCGGGCTCCACTGGCTTGGGCAACGCTGCCCGAAGATTCGCCGCCCCGCCGGTTTGGGATGATTCAGTCGCCATCCTTTTAAAACTTTCCTTTTGCACAGTTTACCCCTCCTTGACCCTTGGCCTTATATACCTGCTTGTCCGCAGTAGAGGAAGCCTTTTTAACCTGCATATTTCATGCTCATTTTAATAATCAACCTGTTGGCGCTTGTGGCGCGGCACTGGAAGTACACGCGGCAATCCGGATGTTTCACACGCTTCTGAAAACCCCTGCAAAGGGTCCAACCCAAGGACCGGGCACAATCAAGGAGCATTCACATCCGGGTTAAAAACAAAACCGCCTGAATGAGATTTTTCTTGAATTGGAACTGCCTTATTTTGAGGCGGTTTTGCAGCTTTTGCTTGGCAACTTACACCGGCTTGGCAACCTTGCGCCGTGCCCAAGCGAACAGATATTCAGTCCATTCTAGTCATCGGTTCCGGTCCCATTGTCATCGGCCAAGCCTGCGAGTTCGACTACTCCGGCGTCCAGGCTTGCAAGGCCCTGCGCGAGGAAGGTTACCGGGTCATTCTCATCAACAGCAACCCCGCCACCATCATGACGGACCCGGAGTTTTCACACCGGACCTTCATCGAGCCCATCACCCCCGAAGTGGTTGAACGGATCATCGCCCAGGAAAAACCCGACGCGCTGCTTCCCACACTCGGCGGCCAGACGGCCCTCAACACCGCCATGTCGCTGCACAAATCCGGCGTGCTCGACAAGTACGGCGTGAAGATGATCGGGGCCAATGCCGAAGCCATCAACAAAGGCGAGGACCGCCAGATTTTCAAGGACTGCATGATCAAGATCGGGCTCGATGTCCCGAAATCCGGCACCGCCCACAACATGGACGAAGCCCGCGCCATCGCCAAAAAGATCGGCTCCTACCCGCTCATCATCCGCCCCGCCTTCACCCTCGGCGGCACGGGCGGCGGCATCGCCTACAACAAGGACGAATTCGAGGACACCACACAACGCGGCATCGACCTCTCCCCCGTCGGCGAAGTCCTCATCGAGGAATGCCTGCTCGGCTGGAAGGAATACGAAATGGAAGTCATGCGCGACAAGGCGGACAACTGCGTCGTCATCTGCTCCATAGAAAATTTCGATCCCATGGGCGTCCACACCGGCGACAGCATCACCGTGGCGCCTATCCAAACGCTCACAGACAAGGAATACCAGCGCATGCGGGACGCCTCCTTCGCCGTCATCCGCGAAATCGGCGTCGAGACCGGCGGGTCCAACATCCAGTTCTCCGTCGATCCCAAAACCGGGCGGATGATCGTCATTGAAATGAACCCGCGCGTCTCGCGTTCCTCCGCGCTCGCCTCGAAGGCCACCGGCTTCCCCATCGCCAAGATCGCCGCCAAACTGGCCGTGGGTTACAAGCTGGACGAGTTGAAAAACGACATCACGCGCGAAACTCCCGCGTCTTTCGAACCGACCATCGACTACGTCGTCACCAAGATCCCGCGTTTCACGTTTGAAAAATTCCCGGGCGCCGACCCGACCCTCACGTCGCAGATGAAAAGCGTGGGCGAAGCGATGGCCATCGGCCGCACCTTCAAGGAATCGCTCCAAAAAGCGGTCCGCTCCCTCGATCTCAAGGGCCGCGACGGCTCCCTCGCCTTCGGAACCGCGCAAGCCCGCGAACCGGACGAATTGATCCGCACCAAATTGCGCGTGCCGGGCAACCAACGGCTCTGGTGGATCACCCACGCCTTCCAGTGCGGCTACACCGTCCAGCAAATCCACGACCTCAGCGCCATCGACGTCTGGTTCCTGGAAAACATGAAACAGCTTTTCGACCTTTCTTTGGAAATCGAGAAAGCCGACCTTCTGGATCCCTCATCCCTGCCACTTCTGGAACAAGCCAAGTCCTACGGCTTCTCGGATGCCCAGCTCGCGGCGCTGCAATCCAAAAACTTAAAACTTAAGACTTTAAACTTTAAACTCCAAATCAAAAGCTTTCGCGACTACCGCAAAGCGCATGGCATTGTTCCGGCTTTTCGTTTGGTGGATACCTGCGCCGCGGAATTCGAGGCCTACACGCCGTATTTTTATTCGACCTACGACCGGGGCGACAACGAGACAAAAAAGACCGACCGCAAAAAAATCATCATCCTCGGCGGCGGACCGAATCGAATCGGCCAGGGCATCGAGTTTGATTATTGCTGCGTCCACGCCAGCCTCGCCCTGCGCGAAGCCGGCTTCGAGTCCATCATGGTCAATTCGAATCCTGAAACCGTTTCCACCGACTACGACATTTCCGACAAGCTCTACTTCGAGCCCCTGACGGTCGAGGATGTGTTGAACATCTACGAGGCCGAAAACACGGAAGACCAGGTGCTGGGCGTCATTGCCCAGTTCGGAGGCCAGACCCCGTTGAATCTTTCCGGCGATCTCGCGGCCGCGGGCGTTCGCATCATCGGCACCTCAGTCGAAGCCATCACGCGCGCGGAAGACCGCAAACTTTTCCAGGAGATGCTCCAAAAACTCAAGCTGCGCCAGCCCGAGAACGCCACCGCCACCAACGAAGCGGAGGCCATCAAAGGCGCACACACGACCGGCTACCCCGTTCTGATGCGGCCCTCCTTCGTGCTCGGCGGGCGCAACATGCAGATCATCTATAACGACGACGAACTCCGGAAATACATGCAAACGTGCGTGGAAGTTTCCCCCGACCGTCCGGTGCTCATCGATCACTTTCTCGACGACGCCACCGAAGTCGATGTCGATTGCATTGCCGACGGCGAGACCTTTGTCATCGGCGCCGTCATGGAACACATCGAGCGCGCCGGCGTGCATTCGGGCGACAGTGCCTGCGTCATTCCCGCGTATTCGCTTAAAGCATCCGTGGTGGACGAAATCCGCCGCGCCACCGTCGCCATGGCCCGCGAACTGGGCGTCAAGGGGCTCATGAACGTGCAGTTTGCCGTCAAAGGCGAAGTGGTGTACATCCTCGAAGTCAACCCGCGCGCCTCTCGGACGGTTCCGTTTGTCAGCAAAGCCATCGGGGTGCCGCTGGCCAAGTACGCCTCGCTGGTCATGGCGGGCCAAAAATTAAAAGACATCGGTTTTACCAAGGAAGTGGTGCCGAAACATTTCAACGTGAAGGAAGCCGTCTTCCCATTCGCAAAATTCCGCGGGGTGGACATCCTGCTCGGACCCGAGATGAAATCGACCGGCGAAGTCATGGGAATGGATGCCGACTTCGGCATCGCCTATGCGAAAACTCAAATGGCGGCCGGCGCCCCCCTGCCGTTGGAGGGAAAAATTTTCATCAGCGTGGGCGACACGGACAAACCGGGCGCAATGGGAGTCGCGCGCGAATTGGTGGAATTGGGCTTCACGATTTGCAGCACCAGCGGCACCGCCACGGCGCTCGAAAAAGCCGGCGTGCCCGTCACCATTCTGCACAAACTGGCGGAAGGCAGGCCAAATGTGATCGATTTGATCAAGAACAACGATCTGGCCCTGGTCATCAACAGTCCGTCCGGTCCTGTGGCACGGGCGGATGAAGTGCTCATTCGCACCACGGCCCTTTATTGCAAGGTGCCGGTCATGACCACCCTCGCCGCCGCGCAGGCGACCGTCAAAGGCATCCGTTCCATGAAACGCAGCGGCCTGACCGTCAAGGCGTTGCAGGATTATCATAATTGAACCACGAAGACACCAAGTCACGAAGTTTTGGCCGCTAAAAAGCGCAAAAATTGGGCGGAAAGTTTTCAAACCACAGCCAAATCCGGTGTTGTTCTTGTGAAATCATTCTGCTTTTCATCCTGTCAATCCCGTTAATCCTGTTAAAAATACGTCCTGCCTTTCCTTCGCTGCTTTGTTTGCCCGCCACGGCGGGCTTTAGCGGACATGAAAACCTTTTTTGGGGAAAGTGGGATTAATAATTTTGCCGCGATTTCCTCTTGAACCGCGGCCCATGCCGCGGCAATCTTTCGTTTTGTCCACAAAACGCGCTCGTGGCGTTTGCGTGCCGCTATAGCGGCCTTCCCAACCAGCCGGAGGCCATTTGGCAACAACCTGGGGCAACAGGGGGTTCAATGATTTCGCCACGATTTCGTCTTGAACCGCGGCCCCAGCCGCGGCAATCTTTCGTTTTGTCCACAAAACGCGCTCGTGGCGAAATGGCAGACGCGCAAGCTTGAGGTGCTTGTGGGGTAACCCATGGAGGTTCGAGTCCTCTCGAGCGCAATTCCCCGTGCGATAACAAACCATCGCGTCATTGCGAGGAGTTCAGGCGCAGTCTGAACGACGTGGCAATCCAGAACACAGCCGCAAAGCGGCTTATTCTCAAAACGAAGTCATCCCGCAACATTTCAGCTTTGCTGAAATAATCCTCTCGAGCGCAATTCCCCGTGCGATAACAAACCATCGCGTCATTGCGAGGAGTTCAGGCGCAGTCTGAACGACGTGGCAATCCAGAACACAGCCGCAAAGCGGCTTATTCTCAAAACGAAGTCATCCTGCAACATTTCAGCTTTGCTGAAATAATCCTCTCGAGCGCAAATTCCCCCACGCGTCCGGCACCATGGAGTGCGCTGGCAGAACTTTCGCTATCCCCCTGAAAAGGGGGAAGACAGGGGGTTTCGATTTGTTGGAACAGCCAAAAAGCGGTGTCGCACCCTGCGGACTCTTGACCTCCATAATTTTAACGAAGGAGGTTGTCACCGCACTCCACATTGTCTTCAGCCTCTGCCTCCTCAGCGGTGAACCCCTGTTTTGCGCCTTCCCGATAACCGCCGCATCTCGAGCGGGGTCTGGCCCAGCAATTGCCGGAACTGACGATGAAAATAAAAAACATCGCGATAACCGAGAGCAGCGGCGATTTCCTGGATCGACAACTCCGTTTCCCGCAGCAGGGTCGCAGCCCGGTTGATGCGCTCGCGAAGAACATATTGCCGCGCCGACAATCCGAACGCCTGCAAAAAGCGGCGGTTGAATTGAGGGATAGAAAGAGCACAGCGGCTTGCCATTGACGGCGCGTCCCACTCCGCGCCGGGCCGGGAACGGATTTCCAAGGCAAGCGCGGCAAGCTTTTCGTCAGCCGGATGGGCCGCATGCCTTCGCTCACTGAGCAAAAGGCCTTGCGAAACAAGCTGCCCAACGAAGGCCGCCGCGAGCAATCGGCCCGCCGGGCCTTGCTCGTAGGCATGGGTTGCCTGTTCCGCACAGCGTCCGGTGAAGTCGATGTCGCTGATGGTATAATGAAACAGGTGTGGAAAGAAACGGCTCGTTTCCAACTGTGGCTCTGTGCGGAGAAAGTGACAGGCAAACACCACCAACGGATTTTCGGAATCGTGCGTGGCTTCGATACGATCCCCGGGTTGAAAGACAAAACCGATTCCGGCCCGCAAGGCGTACGGAGTATCGCCAAAAACCAGCCTTCCCCGCCCCGCGAGAACAATCCAAATATCGAAATCACCAAAAGGCGCGGGCACCCAGCGCCAGGCAGGTTCGCAGTGTTCCAGGCGCGGCCGGTCAATTTGAATCGGAAGGATGGAGGTGAGTTCGCTTATGATCGATTTATGCAATACTTTGATTGCTCTGTCCATTGTTTTTTCCAGGGCAGATACCCATGTTAATTACCCATGAACCTTCAAGATTCCTCCTTGCCGGTATGTCCGAAAAGGCTCTCGAACGATCAAATCATGCAATATCAAACGCAAGGCTACCTCGCCTTTTGCAATGTCCTGACACCTCAGGAAGTCGGGCAATGTTGCCAGGCGCTTGAGCGCACGGCCCGCGAGCTTGTCGAATCAAATGACTCGCGTTACACCCCGCCACGCCTCGGCAAACGCGACAACCGTCTCGGAGCCTCCTACCAGCGTCCGAAAAGTCGCTCGATGATCCAAGTCGAGCCGGAGTTCGATCCAACTGGACGAAGCTTCGAGGAAATCAACGGTTATATCCGGAAATTTATGTCATTTTGTGATGAGGATGAAGTGTTTCAGAAAATCGTGTCTCCCGGCAGCCGCCTGCATGACGTGGTTTCGTCTTTGATCGGCCCCGATCCGATTCTTTTTCAGGAGATGGCTTTGGTAAAGCCCGCGCTCATCGGGAGCGAAAAACCCTGGCACCAGGACAACGCGTACTTCTCCGTGACACCGCTCGATCAAATCATCGGAGTCTGGATCGCACTGGATGATGCCACGGTGGAAAACGGTTGCATGAACGTGATCCCGGGCGGCCACAAAGAGGGTGGATTCAAGCACCATCACGGAATGGATTGCGAGATCGATCCCGCACTGCTCAAGGTCGAGCGGGCGCGGCCCGTTCCGCTCCCGGCGGGCGGAGCACTGTTTTTCTACGGCATGATTCCTCACGAGACAGCGCGCAATCGTTCGTCTCAACGCCGGCGCGCGTTACAGTTCCACTACCGCGGTGCGGAAACGCAAATTTTAGACGATGCGGCCTACGACGCCCTTTTCATGGACCGGCTGGGGGTTGCCGCATCCTGCCGGGCGGCTTCAAAGCATGGTTTCTAGCACAATGCTATAGATTATGACTACAGACGCACAAAAGATCAGTTCGGCCCATGCGCGCCTGGGCATTCGCCGCAAGGGCGAAATCGTGCCGCGCGAGGAATATCTTGATTACATGACTTTTCGGACGAACGCCCGTCCGATGTTCACGGAGATTTTCGGCCCTATCATTGGGCTCAAAGAGGAATGGGCGACCCAGGGCGCAACTGCGGAGGAATTGGACTTTTCCGCATTCCACTATCGTTGGGCCGAGAGTTTTTGGCTTCCAACCCAGTGTGGATGGCTCGGAGGCGATCCCGATGAAATTCTCGAAGAAACAGAAGACCTTCTGGTGTATCGCGATGCAATGGGGCGCAAGATGGAGATGAGCAAAAAAAACTCCACGCTCGCCTTGCCTGCGACGCATCCGGTCAAGACCATGCAGGATTGGTTGCGCATCAAACATCACTATGAGTTTTGCGAGGAGCGGTTGTCAGGAAATTGGCGGCCACCTTCTCCTGGAATGACAACAGTCGCTGCGATCCCGGGAGGATTTGACGAGCCTCGGCAGTTGATGGGGGAGGAAGCGCTGGCAATAGCGTGTTATGAGGAGCCGGAACTCATCCATGACATTCTTCAGACCATCGGCCAAACCGCCTTCCGCGTGCTGGAACGCATGACTAAGGAGGTAAAGGTGGATCTGTTGCATGTACATGAAGACATGGCGGGCTGCAGCGGGCCGTTGTTTGGGCCCAGGCAGGTCATGGAATTCATCGTTCCATATTACCGGTCCATCTGGGATTTATTGAGCAGCCGCGGAACGCGCCTGTTCATGCAGGACAGCGACGGCGACATGAGGCCTGTGATTCCCTCTTTTCTGGAGGCGGGCGTCAATTTCATGTATCCCTGCGAACCCATGGCGGGGATGGATATCGTTCAATTACGAGCACAATACGGCAATCGACTGGCCTTCATGGGCGGGATTGACAAGCACATTCTCCGCCAGAGCAAGGAGAAGATCACAGCCGAATTGGAATACAAGATCCCGCCGATGGTGCGTAGCGGCGGCTGTATCCTGGGGCTGGACCACCGGGTGCCCAACGGCACGCCGCTTTCAAGCTACCGGTTCTATATTCAAAAGGCCTGGGAGATTATGGATCGGGTGGGCCGGGAATAGAACAACAAAACCTATCGAGTCTTATCCTTTAACACTTCCTCCAGGTCTTTGTTTATCAGAACAAGTTCCTTCTCCTTGAATGCGATGTAGTCCTTGAGAATGAAACGAATCTCCTCTTCGAGGGTCATTTTGACCTTCGATTGCGCATCGGCCAAATTTTCAGACGCGGGCATCTGCGGCTGAGGCGGCAGCATTGTGATGTCCAGAAGCGGACTTACCGGGAGGATCGACTGATAATCGCCAACTGTAACATAACCTTTTCCGTCGTCATTCTTCTGCAAAAACAAGAGATGATAGTGATTGTACATGGGCAGATGTGATGTTGATCCCGGCATCAATTTATCTCCCTCAATCAATCGGTGGTAAGGCTTTTCGTGGTCATCCACCAAAAGGACAGACTTGCTCCGTGGAGCGCCGGAGGGATAGTCCAACTCCCTACCGTTCAATTCCAATGAATACAAGGGAACCGGCTGCACTTTTTTTCCGGGCTTCGGTATTTCTGCGAGTGCAAGCTTTTCTTTCGAATCTGGGGCAGGAGCTTTCAGCCAATACAAAAACCTGCATTCGTATTTGACCCAGCCGTCTATATAGAGCACCGGCGATTTGTGTTCAACGGTGGCGATGACGATATAATCCGAATTCTCAATCATTTCACTCAACGTGCCAAACGTCGCTTCCGCGCGGCAAAGCCCGGTGCTGGGAAGACAAAGCATTAACGCGAGAAGAAGAAGCAAAGAAATGGGCTTCATGTGTGGCGCGAGAATTTACTAACAAAATTAGAATCGGCCAGCGGTACCAGGAAAGCAAGCGAAAGTTTAACCGCGGATTCACGCAGATGGATACAGATGAACAAGCATCGCCGGGCATGATGCCCGGCTGTACGGGCGGGACGCCCGCGCTCCCCAATCCAAAGACATTAAACCGCGTGATCCGATTCCGCAGGCGTGGGCGGCGGCGGGGCAACGCGAAACTCGCGGTGCCGGATCTGGCCGCCGGCTTCGGCAATGTAAAAACCCGCGCCCAAGCTGGCAACCGCCAGCACAAGCACCAGAAACCCCGCAAATGTCTGAATCTTGGGGGCCGCCAATGTCACAATCAACGCGATCAATGCCAGCGCAGCGGTGGCGTAATAAAGCTTGCTCCAGCGATCCGCCAATGCCTCGTGCCGGTGCAGCCACGCCTCCCCGTCCTTGTCAGTCATCGACTGCACGCGATCTGCCGCGCGATCCCCGGTGTACGTCACCAGGGCAATCGAACCGGTCGTGAGGGCCACGACCAACAATCCAGTCAGAACAACCGAGCGGGCCCGGAAAACAACGCCCACAGCGAGGACGATCACCGCCACACCCAGCCCGGTCAGCGGCACATGGTTGACGAGGATATGCTGGTATTCGGGCAGCAAGAGCATCGTGATGAGATGATGGATGTGATTCATATCGGCCTTATTTTATTTATTTGCAGCGGAGGCGCGTGGAGAATATCCCCACGACGACAGCCCGTCCGGTTCCCCCTGAGAATCCGGTCAAATCTTATTGAACAATGGTTGTGTTTTCCAAAAGCTTGACGCCGTTGCGTTCGGCCACATCGCCCTTGAGCGTGACTTCCTTGGCCGCATAGGCCGCCAGTTTGTCGTTTATGGGTTTGTGCTCGCCAATAACAAGGTAAAGATCGCCTGACGCGGTGAGCAGGCCGACAGGTCCGCCCGATTCGATGCAGGTTTTGGCACAGCCGGCATGTTTTTCACCTTTGCCGCCATGGTCCAGGTAGCACATGAGATCGACAATCTCGCCTTTGAGGGTGACATCATGCTTTTTTTCCTGGGCCCAGGCCTGCGGCGAGCCAAGAACGACAGCGAGGAACAACAGGGTTGAAGACAAGAGCAGGGATTTGCGGATCATGGAATAGTCCTCCGAGGGGTTTGGGGTTATGGGAATCAAGATAGCAAGGTTTTGTTCAAACGCAAATCCATCTTTGAACCCAAAACAAAACACTTTTTACAGGAAGGACACGAAGGAACGCAAAGGAACCAAAAAGACTTAAACATGAATCTTAACCACTGATATCGCGGATAATACGGATGAGGAACTTACTCAAACTCCATCTCTTCGAAACCAGCATATTGATTAACCGCTGATGTACGCGGTTTTTTGGACTGCGGCGGCACGACGCCGCTTTTTCTGCGGGCGACAGGTCGTTAATACACATGCAAAGCGTCCGTCGCGGCGGACGCACTCCAAAGTCCGCTGCGCGGACATCTGACAGCCGACTGCTGAAAGCTGACAGCGCCAGGGACTTAACACTGGGATTTCGTTAAATGAAGCTTGGCAGCCCGGGCGCTCCGGCGGGCAGCAGGCCGAGATTCCTCAATTCCTCCGCAAAGCGGGCCATGCCAAGCTTGTACGAGGAGTCCATCTTATAGCGAATGCAATTTGTCAGATAATCCAGTTCGACAGGATTCCCTGCAATCCGCCCGCGCGCCTCCAATCCTTCCAGGCTTTTGCGCCGGAACAGTTCGATCTCGTCCGGAGCGATTTCCGAATGCGGCGCAATCACCCACGCCGCATAGATAAAGGGCAGGCCCGTGAATTCCTTCCATGCAGCGCCCAAATCCAGGATTTCGCGCCGGGAATTGCCGCCCTGAATTTTCAAGGCCCGGTCTCCAATCCACAGCTCCGCATCCGCCGGAACTCCCTCGGGCACGTAGGCCGGAAAAATACCCCAATGCCTCTCGCACAGAACCTTGACCAGATTGGCGGAAGTTTTGGAGGCGGAATCCAGCGCTATTGTACGCGCCTGCTGCAACGGTTTCTCCAGTACCAGAATAACGCTGCGAACCGGCCCGTCGGAGGCAATGGCCGGTCCGTCCACAATCCGGCAACCCGGACTCTCAAATGACGCCGCAACCGGCAGCAACGCGATGTCGAACTTGCCCGCGGCAAAATCCCGCGCCAACGGAACCGGTTCCAGATATTTTATGTTGTCAGGCAACGCATGCACCAGCGGCCTGACATTCAGGTAAGGCACAGAACCGATGGAATGCCGGGCCAGCCGTTCCAAGGTGCAATCGGAACAACTCATTGTCAGGATTGTTGAAGCACGGGGCTTCTTCCGCGGTTTTCACCCGGAATCTTGCGATAGACCGTGTCGCGCTGGCGGGGATTCCGGCCCGCCTCGCGGATCGCCTTTTCCAGCCGCCCCACCGTCATGGCTGCCGGGGTTTTGGCCCCCGCCATGTGAAATATTTTTTCCTCCACGATTGTGCCGTGCAGGTCATCCACCCCATAGCTCAGGCTCACTGTCGCCAGGGACAAGCCCGTACTGATCCAATACGCCGTGAGATGGTCGAAGTTATCCAGATAAATCCGCGCCAGGGCAAGGGTCCGAAGCTCATCCAAACCGGAGATGCGTTTCAAATGACTGAGTTCGTTGTTCTCAGGCTCGAAGGCATACGGAATGAAAGCCGTGAAACCGCCGGTTTCATCCTGCAATTCGCGCAGGCGGCGCAGATGATCGATGCGTTGCTCAATCGTCTCCACATGCCCGTACAACATCGTGCAGGTGCTGCGCCGGCCCATGCGATGCCATTCGCGATGCACCTCCAGCCATTCGTCGGCGGTTTCTTTTCCGCGGCAGATTTTGTCGCGCACCGCCGGATCGAAAATCTCGGCCCCGCCGCCGGTCAACGCGTCGAGGCCGGATTCCTGTAAAAGCTCCAGCGTTTCACGGATCGATTTCTTCGCCACCCGCTCGGCCAGATGCCGGATTTCGATGGCGGTAAAGGCTTTGAGCGACAGCTTGGGATCCACCTTTTTCAACTCGGCTAACATTCCGGTGTAATAATCAAACGGCAGCCCGGGATGCAGGCCGCCGACGATATGAATTTCAGTAACGCCATCCTTCACCGACTGCCGCGCAGCCTCGACCATCTCCGCAGTGGAATATTCAAAGGCATCGGCGTCCCGTTTCTTCCGGGCAAAGGAGCAGAACTGGCAGTCGAGGATGCAGATGTTGGAATAATTCAGGTAACGATTGATGACGTAGGTGGCTTCGTTGCCGTTTTTGGCTTCGCGCACGAAGTTGGCCATCCGTCCGAGATCATGCAGTTCCGCATGGCGGAGCAGGCACAGCGCTTCCTCATCGGAGATCCGATCCCGCGAAAAAACTTTTTCTTCGATGGCAGCCAGCCGGCCTTTCAACGTCGTATCCATAAATCCAAACATGCTCCGAGCAAGAGCGTTATGCTAACGAAGGCGTTGACCTGAAAGAAAGCTTTATTGATGGATACCGGGTCGGAAGTCCTGCACAAGCGGTGTTCATAGAGAAGGCCGGCCGAGGCCAGCGCCCAAGCCACGGCATAAATCGGCCCCAGCCCCGCGATCCATCCAAAACAGGCAAACCCGATAGCCGCCGCAACATGCAGCACCTGGGCCAGACGCAGGCTCGGCCTCAAACCGTAACGGGCGGGAAAACTGTAAAGCCCCTTGCTCCGATCAAATTCCATGTCGAGCGTCGCGTAAATCAAGTCGAACCCAAAAACCCAGGCCAGCACCGATGCGGCCAGTACCCAGGGCGCAAGCGAAGTCAATTCGCCGCGCAGCGCGGCCCATGCGCCCATGGGCGCGGCGCTCAAGGCCAGACCCAGAAAGAAATGCGAATAGGCCGTGAACCGTTTGGTCAGCGAATAGGACAAGACCAGCACGATCGCCAGCGGGCTCAGATACAAACAAAGCGGATTCAACCGCCACGCGCCGAAAACCAGCAGGGCCAGCGAAACGGACATCAATGCCCAGCCCAGCGATTTTGGAATCAAGGTGTGGCGTAATGCCGTGCGCGGATTTTGTTTGTCGATTTCCCAATCCGCCAGGCGGTTGAAACACATGGCTGCTGTGCGGGCGCCCACCATGCAAAGCAAAATCCAAAACAAGGCGCGCCAGCCGGGTCTTCCCTGCCCCGCCACCAGCATGGACATCAACGCAAAAGGCAGCGCGAAAATCGTGTGTGAAAATTTGACGAATTCAAACAAGCCTGCCACGCGGGAGGCCAGGGACAATGGACGAGAAGACATACTAAAACTAATCCTCCCGCCCCTCGCGCTGAACTTTCCAGCGCTTGACGAGGTCATTTTCAACTCCGAGATGATCCAGGATGCGAGCGACAACCGTATCCGCCACCTCTTCCACAGTCCGGGGCCGGCCGTAGTAGGATGGAATGGCGGGCAGAACAATCGCCCCCGCTTCGATCACAGTGACGATGTTGCGCGCGTGAATCAGATTCCAAGGCGTCTCACGCGGCACCAGAATCAATTTCCTTTTCTCTTTCAAAAAAACATCCGCAGCGCGGGTGATTGTGCTGTCGGAATAGCCGTACGCGATCCGTCCGACCGTGCCCATCGAGCACGGAACTATCACCATGCTGGCGATTTTTGAGGAACCGCTGACAAACGGCACCTGCATGCTCTGGTCGTCATAGACGGGAAATTTTTCCGGAATTTTCAGCCCGTCCAGTTCGCATTTTGCCACTTCGTGTGCATGACTGCTGAGGACCACATGCACCTCATGACCCGGCTGATCCAGGTTTTGCAAAAGCCGTTGGGCGTAGATCGAGCCGCTCGCCCCGGTGATGGCGACAACGCATTTCACGATTCAGAAAGGTTGGGCATGGAACACGAGACGCCAGATTTGATCCACATCACTTCTCCCCTGTGGAGGGATTCGGTTTATAAACCAGATAGGCAACCAAGGCGGCCAGCACGCTTTGTCCAACTCCGGAGATGATCCATTTCAACGCCAGACAACACGGCAACGGTTGCACGGCATAAGAGATCAGCGAATTGGTTTCGAAAAAGACGCCCATGAATAACCCGAATAGAACCGCGCAAACCGGGCATGCCTTTTCCGCAAAACCTTTTGCCCAGAGGACAACGAAGGTCGCCGACCATAAAAGTTGAGCCAAAGTCAGCCAGCCGATGTGCGAACACATCTGTCCCTGGGGGCGCCAAAGGCTGGCAGTCGCCTGGTACGTGGGCATCAGCCAGACCCGATGAATGAAATAATCCGTGATGAATACCACTGCAAACACCGCGGCGATGGCGAGGATGAGACGTTTAATGTTCATGGCCGGAGCATGGCATTTTGCCGGGAAAGATTAAAGAATTTTCCAGTAATTTCAAAGGAGCATGGCCTGCGACGCAAAGTAGTCCATTGCTATAACGGCCAGAGCTTTTCACGAGTTAGCCTGCGTTCAATCACCTCCTCCGAAACGGCAAAGCGCCTAGCTAGTGGGATGCAGAGATAGGACAGATGTGCATCACTGAGATTGTGACGAGCCATGCCGTTTTGCTCCACTTCAGAGAGAACATTCTCAAATTCCGTCTTCAGACTATCGATTGGAACCAGAAAGCGGCCTGCGAACTCATTCGCATGATACTCCAGTAAGCCATATTCCTTGTCGGGCATATCTTGCATAAATACAATCCACTCATCCGAGTTCCCTCGTGGTATTGCCTTAAAAACCTCTTCGTGCAGGACATAATGACCTAGCTCGTGAGCAATGCTGAACCGTAGCCGATTGATAAACCGATCGTCCAGATACTGCTGCTGATCCACGATGAGGGTCGTCCAGTCCCCCAATAAAAGGGCATCCACGTCGGCATTTTCTTTCAGGCCTGTAATGGTTCTGATTTCAAGATTGAGATCGAATTCGGCTATGGCCAAAACATCCACTGGAATCTCGCCGGAAGACCAGTATTGCTGTCTGAATCTATCGGCTTCATTCCAACACTGCTGCTGGTCAATGAAGGGGGCTTTGAAGGTCCGAGGGTCTGTTGACATGTCTTAACTTTTTCGAATCTTCTCAATGACCTTCCGCATCTCGGCTTCTGTAGGTTTCTGCCCTCGGAGTGTTCTAAAAAATGCAGGCAGCTCCTTCACCAACTCTTCATCCTCCATGAGGTCTTGTGGAATGATGCCTCGATCGGCGGCTGCGAGATCGAAGAATAGATACCATTCGTCGCTGCCTTTCGCTAAATTCAAAGCCTTGGCATATCGCGTAAGGATTTCTCTATCCTGAGGCGGAGGTATAGCTCTCCGCTCCATACGGCTGATGTTACCTGGATCGGCCCCTGCTTTCTCGCAGAAGGCTCGTAAAGTAATTCGTCTTTCCTTTCGCAGTGCCCTGAAAAACGAAGCGAAATTCTGATGTGGGGTGTTCATAGGGTTTATTGTTGTATTAACACTACAACAATTTGTTGTTGCTGCACAACAATATCTTTCAAGAACAGAGCGTGGATTCTCTGTGATGTTGCCCTTGTAACCCTCAAAACGAACGGCTCAGCGAAAGCAGCAGCGCCTCGTCTTCCTTCGACTGGGTGTAATCGCTGCCCGTGCCATGGCTGTAACGAAATTCGGCGCCCGCGCTCAAGCCGTCGTTGAAATTCCAGCGCGGGCTCGCGACAAAACGCACCGTATCGCGCAAGGGGTTTGTTGCTCCGTCGTTGATTTCCCGCGACTCGTATTCGGCGCGCAACCGCATGTTGATCTCCGGATACGGATTCTGCGCCCATTCGGCAAAGTATGTGGAAACCGATTCGCCGTAGTTTTGGTTCAATGCTTCGATATCCTCCTTGCGGTTGCCGAAGCTCAGAGAATTTTTATCCGCCACCTTCCATACCAGGGAGCTTTCCATTTTAAAATCATCGCTGTTGCGTCCGCCCAGCCAGTATTGCTCGTCCATTTGATCGGACGGACGGAAGTTCAGGCTGAGCTTGTTCTGAAACAGATCGCGGCGCAGGGTGACGCCGTATTCACGGCGCGACCAAAACTGTCCCATGCCTTCGGAATGATTTTCCATCGAAATTTCCGGATGCAATGTGGTTTGGGGCATAAACTGCCAGTCCAGATTTGTTCCATAACGCCAGACATCGTTGGCAGAAGTGCGATCATTTCGCATCTGGGTGCCCAGTTCATTGAAAATGCTCCAGTTCAGCTTTTGGGAGGGGGTCATTTTCAGGCGCGTAATGTACCGCTGATCCAGCATGCTGCCGTAATCGGCCAGATAAGACGGGTCGGAGAGATCCTGCTGTTGAGCTTTGATGCCAACGCTGTACTCCTGCGAAATCCCGGCCTGGCGGGTAAGTTGATAATTGTAAACCACCCCAAGGTTGTTATTGACTGTGTTCGTTGCCGTGGTCTTGTTCCAATTGGCATTCAACGGGTTCACCCGGAATTCCAAATTCACGGTGTCGGACTTGAGTATGGAATGGTTGCCGACTAGCGCCGTATCATCGGACTTGCTTTGCACAATCTGCTCAAAGCGCTGATCTTCGGCCTGCGCCAGGTCCAAACAAAGGACCACGCAGCCAAACAAAACGATCTGTGACAGGTTCCGATGCATGAAGCCGGAACTATAAGCAGTTTTGCATGCAAAATAAAAGAATTTAAATTCCCTGTTCCGACAGGCCACGCTCCATCGTCTTGACATCGGGATGCGTTAAACATAGTTTTACATCATGACCAAGACGATCACCAGGATCGGCAATTCGCAGGGCCTCATCTTCGACGCGGCCCTGATGGAGCTCGCGCATCTCAAGCCCGGCGATGAAATCAACGTGGAAATCCACGAGGGCGGCACCATTACCCTGACACCCCTGCGCCCCAGGACGTCAGCAGCAAAGGTATCTGGCGTCATCAAGGCAACGATGAAGGATTATGCGCGGACCATGAAGAAGCTGGCATGAGCGCCACGCCGGAGAATTGTTTCCACCTCAGCGTCGAAATCGTACATGAAATTCATGCCGAGGCCATCACTAGATTTGGAGGATCGGAAGGTGTGCGGGATGTAGCCTTGCTGGAATCGGCAGTGGCCGCGCCACAAGCAAGCTTTGGCGGAAAGTCACCCTACAAGGACTTGGGCGAAGTAGCGGCAGCCTATCTGTTCTATCTGTGCCGGAACCACCCCTTCATTGACGGAAACAAACGGACGGCACTGGGCGCATGCATCGTGTTTTTGCGGCTCAACGAAATCGAACCGAAAACTGATGGCCCGGATTGGGAAGAACTCGTGCTCGCAGTGGCATCCAGCGCGATTGATCGCGACGAAACCACCAGATGGCTGCGAAAACTTCTGCCGAAACACGCTTGAATCCGGCCGTTGGAATTCCTGCCAGGCCGATCCGGAACTTCATTCCTTCCCTGGAAAGGCCTTGTCCAATTCAAGCAATATTCTGCCGGTGCTGTCATGCTTGTTGAAAAGATTTTTTGTCACCGCCACGGCCAGCCTGCGTTCGAGGTCCGCAAACCCAATCGCGCCGCCGTGGCCTCCATGCCCAAACCTCGCGACCTTACGGCCCGGCTCAAATTCCCCAACCGGTTGATAGCCTAGCAACTTGTCGGAATACCCTTTGGCCGGCGCATCCAGTTTCTGCCAGGCCGTTGCCTCAAATACCCTCTCAGGCGGGAGCAATTCCACGCCATCCACTCCACCCGGCAATAAGGCGGCATAGTGGCGCGCCAGCGCACGGGCGCTCATGATGCCGGTGGTTGCGGGAAGGCAGGCATGCCACATGTCAGGCCGATTCATCATCGTGTGCAATGGCTGCGTCCAACCGGGGATCGATTGCGGCTGTGTGTCATCAGGCGGGACAAACTCCTTATTATAGTCCTCCAGCAGCGCCACGCGTGATTCGACTTGATCCGGAATGCCCAGATACATCGCCTCCATGCCGAGAGGCTTGACAATTTCCTCCTGCAACAAATCCGGAAACGAATGCCCGGTGGCACGACACGCGGGTTCGCCCACGATCCAGCCATAGGTGATTGCATGATATTGGGCACGGCTTCCCGGAGTCCACGCTGGTGTTAGGCCCGCGATGGCCGCACACATGCGCTTCCAATCCGCCAGTTCGGCATACCCGATTCCCTTGGGCATATAGGGCAGCCCGGCGGTATGGCTCAGCCCCTGGCGCAGCGTAATGCGTTCTTTCCCATGTGCCGTGAATTCGGGCCATATCTCGGCAATTGGACTGTCGTAGGACAGCTCGCCGCGCTCCACAAGGCGGTGAACAACCGTTGCCGCCAGCCCTTTGCTGACGGAAAAAACCGGGAATAGCGTGTCGCCGTCCACGGTCATGCCGGTTTGATGATTGGCGATACCGGCCCATGCATCCACGACAAGCCGACCCTCGCAATACGCGGCAACCTGCATGCCGCGTTCCGTGCCATCGGCGATCAGTTGTTGCAAAAGGGATTGGATCGTCTGCTGGATCGAAGCGGTATTGGCGGAAATTTTGGGGCTCATGGGTTGAAACTTAGCAAAGCATGGAAACAGAACGAGCGTCTGGCAACTGATAATATTGCTTACATGGCCCTGAGCTTCATTGCGTCGGTTTGCTCTTCACACGCCTGGAGTTTTTTGTACAGAAATATTCGCTCCGACTTGATTCCGGCCAGTTGCAGCGATTTTTGGAAATGACCCGCAGCGGTTTCCGAATGATTCAGCCGCGCCTCAAATTCGCCCAATACTGCATGAAGCAAATAATATGAATTCAACTTCTTCCTATCTTGGATGGCGTCAATCGCAGCAAGACCTGCTTCCGGCCCCTCGATATTTGCCACCACAATGGCACGATTGAGGGCAACGACCGGCGAATTATCGAATTCAAGCAGATGATCATACAGTGACAAAATTTTCGGCCAATCCGTGGATTCGTAATCCTTCGCCGAGCAGTGGCAGGCGGCTATGCCTGCCTGGAGATGATACTCGGCGATCTCGCCACCCACAGCCGATTGTGAAAAATGAACCATGCCGCGCGCGATCATCGGCCAATCCCATTGCGTGCGGTCCTGCTCCTGGAGCCGGAGCAGGTTCCCCTCCCCATCCACCCGCGTTGGAATGCGCGCGGCGCTAAATAACATCAGCGCCAGCAATGCGTGCGTCCTGGGCTGGTTCCCAGCCGGATGTTCCGCCAGCAAGCCCGTCAGCCGGATGGCTTCGTGGCATATTTCCTCACGAACCAATTTTTCACCGCTGGAAGCCTTATAACCTTCGTTGAAGAGCAGGTAGAGCGATTGCAAAACTCCGTCCAACCGCTGCGCCAACTCTGCGCCCGCAGGAATCTCGAAGGGTATCCGGGCTTCGTGAATATTTTGTTTCGCCCGCGTCAAGCGCTTTGCAATCGCCGCCTCGGTTGTCAGGAAAGCTTGCGCGATTTCGCCCGGGCTGAAACCGCAAAGGGTTTTCAATGCCAGCGCGGCCTGCGCCTCTCCCGGAATGAGCGGATGGCAGCACACGAACATCATCCGCAAACGGTCGTCCCTGATTTCATCCTCGCTGAAAACCATTTCGTCTGAACCGGTTTGTTCCATCAAAAGGGTGATTTCGGCCTCCTTGTCGCGAAAAACTTTTTTGCGCCGCAGCACATCCAGCGCCAGGTTTCGGGAAGCCCGCATGATCCACGCGGAAGGATTTTCCGGGACACCGTAATAGGGCCAGGTCTGCAATGCACGGGCGAGCGCTTCCTGGACCACGTCCTCCGCCAACCCCAGATGCTCCACGCCAAAAATGTGCGTCAGAGTCGCAACCATCTTTCCCCATTCATGCCGGAACAAATGCTCGATCACCCGGGGAGTTTCCCGGGACGGCGGCAACGCTGCGCTGGAATCTGCAGTCGGCATCAATGGGTTCCCCCTACATTTGGGTTGCTAACAAAATGATGCCAGCAAGGACATGAATACTGTTCATAGTCCAATGAAGGGGTTGATAACTGTCACACCATCGTAGTCCTGGCCGTGATGCAGGTCCTCGCTGAGGACTTCGCGGCAGCGGGCGGTTTTGGTGGCGGGGGTGTTGGATGCGAGTTTCATAGGTTTATTTGTGGTTTTAGAGGAAGAACGCAAATGTTAGATAAATTCTTACCAACATTCTCCGTGCACATGGTTATTTACTCTGGATTGCCGCGTCGGCGGGACTTTGCCCACCTCCTCGCAATGACGCATGAACGTGCGGCAGAATAAATACAATATGCTCTATTACAAAGCGGCGGCGGCATTGGATTTTTCAAAAAACCATCTCCTGAATCTCCGTCATCTCGTTGTTAAAAGACATCTTCTTCTTCGCGTTCCTTTGCGATCTTCCTGTCAAATATCTTTTTTAAGTTTTTGTCGGCCAGGTTTTATGCGCACGTTGAAGCCGCAGGCACGATGACCATCCACAACACGCCGAAACGGTCGGTGACCATGCCGAAGCGCGGCGAATAAAAGGTCTTGCCCAGCGGCATCTGCACCTCTCCCCCGTCGCTCAGTGCGGCGAAATACCGGTCGGCCTCGGCTTCCGTGGCTGCGCTGACGGAGAGTGAAAAGCCGGCGAACTTGGGACCATCCCCGCAGCCGTCGGAGGCCATGAGTGTGGTCGCTCCTATCTCGAACGAGGCGTGCATCACTTTGTTCTCCCAGCCCGACGGCAGCCTGCCGGACGGGCACGGTTCCGGGCTTTCCTTGTAATGCATGACGAAGTTCACTTTCGCGCCGAGCGCCTTGCCATAGAACTCGAGGGCCTCCTCACATTTGCCGTTGAAGAACAGGTAGGTCTCAATTTTTTCAGGATGATGTTTATTTTTTGCGTTCATATTTGTATTTTTCCATTTAACGGTTGATTTTGATTTATCGTCTGAGGAACAACACGCAACCCTGGCTTTGCTGTTAATCCGGGATTTCCGCCTCGACCAGCTTCGCCAGAAGGGCAAGTGATTCCTGCCAGCCAAGATAGCATGCCTCTGCCGGGATGACACTGGGCACCCCCTCCTGGACAATGTTCAACTCCGTACCGACAGATACCTTCTTCAAGGTAATCGTCACCTGAATCTCCCCTGGCAAGTTAGGGTCGTCAAATTTGTCGGTGTAGCGAATGCGTTCGTGCGGGGTCAGTTCGAGATATTCTCCACCAAAGGAATGGCACTTCCCGGTGGTGAAATTCGTGAACGACATCTTGTAGGTGCCGCCGATCCTCGCATCCAGATGGTGCACCTTGCCGGTAAAGCCGTTCGGAGGAAGCCATTTGGCCTTTGCGTCCGCATCAAGGAATGCCCGATAGACCCTCTCAGGTGTCGTTCGAAGGACGCGGTGGAGGCGGATGGTGTGCGTTGTCATATTATTTTCTTTTTGTCTGGATATTGCCACCACCCGGAACCTGTCTCCGGGTGGCGGCATATCAGGATCCATTTCAGGCTCAGGCCTGGGCGAGTTCGGCCAGAGCCTCGCGATTGGCCCGCATGGTGGGACACTCCTCCGCAATGGCCCGGACCTCCACGCTCAATCCAAATTCAAGGGTTGGGCATTGCCTGGCGATGGCCACCGCCTCGTCAAAATCCGCAACGCTCAGCAGAAAATAACCGCCAATGGCTTCCTTGGATTCCGCGAAGGGACCGTCAACAACCGTGCGGCCGTTCGCGCCGGATACGATTTTGCCTTCGGGCATCAGCGGCTGTCCGGCCTTTAATTTTCCCTGAGTCTTCAGGGTTTCAAACCAGCCCATGAACCGGTTCAAGACCTTCTGGGTTTCCTCGGGAGAGAGGCCCTTGTTGCAAGTTGTGCCACGGAATAGCAGCATGTATTCGGATGTGTTTGTCTGTGTCGTCATAATGATCCTTTCAGTTGAGGTTTAACGTAATCAACTATTTGTTGAATTCAAGGGTACGACGAATGAACAAATGCGTTCAGGACAATTTTATTAACATTTTTATTGTGTGGATAACCCGGAGCGTGAGTTCGTTCCATGCCCTTGCGGCAGAATCGATAATACATTGCCCGAAGCCCGCAGCAGGCTAAATTCGTTCATGCCAGTCAAAACCCAAAAGGACAAAAACGAAAAGAAACGCTGTTCGTGGTGTTTGAGCGATCCCCTTTACATCCGGTATCACGACGAGGAATGGGGCCGGCCGGTACATGACGACAAACTGCTTTTTGAATTTCTCGTGCTGGAAAGTTTCCAGGCGGGCCTGAGCTGGTTCATCGTGCTCAAAAAGCGGGAAAACTTCCGCAAAGCCTTCGCGGGTTTCGACGCAAACAAGGTCGCAAAGTTCGACTCAAAAAAAGCGGAGGCCTTGATGCAGGATGCGGGCATCATTCGGAACCGCTTAAAAATCGAGGCGGCCATCAACAACGCAAAGCGCTTCCTGGAAATCCAAAAGGAATTTGGTTCCTTCGACCGCTATGTCTGGAGTTTCGTGGGCGGCAATACCGTGGTGAACAAACCCAAAACCCTCAAGGACCTGCGCCCCACCTCTCCAATCTCCGACGCCATGAGCAAGGACATGGGCGCGCGCGGATTCAAATTCCGCGGCAGCACGATTTGTTATGCCTTCATGCAGGCCGTCGGGCTGGTGGACGACCATCTCAGCGATTGTTGGCGGAAGAAACGCTGTTGAACGCATTCGCACAGATGATTCAATTTAATGCCACAAAGGATATTGCTTCCAATATCATGCGCGGGCCAATGCGTTTTCACTGACAAAAAGATTGCGGGCACGAAAAGCCGCCGGGCTTTCGAGCAACAGTACTGCGCGTAACGCCGCCAACGGCGAGGCAAACCAAGGGTGATGCAGCTTGCGGTTATCAGCAGCAACCCATGTGGGGATGGTAAAATTATTGGCGCATGCCAGTTGCTCAGCAACAGCGGCGAGATAGGCATCTTGCACGCGGCCAAGCTCGCCCAACTTCGGCTCCAATAGTTCCGGCTCAGGGGAAAAAGCCGCCACACCCGGTGCGGCATAAAATCCGTCCAGGAAATTTGCCAGGCAACGGTCAAACGAATCGCCATTGGCCGCGAGCCGGGCAACCTCCGCAAGGGTTTTAGGCCTCACAGGTTTCCCTCCTCAAACAATCCTTCAACCAGATACTGTGTCTTTATCGGAATCTGATTGGAGGGATAGTATTGCCCAACCAATTCCAAAACCTCCTTCGCGGACTTCAGTTTCAGATGACGGGCGAGGAAAACAATATCGGCCACATCGGATGGTTCATCCGTTGTTCCCCCGATGCGTGCGGCCATGCATTTCATGGCAAGCAAGTATTCAGGCACAGGCATGGTCAGACGCAGATTTGAGAACTGAGGAAGATTACCCATGGTCGTCTCATGTCGGACGGAGATAAAACCTTTGACACGGTCGTTGAGCCAATCAACAGGCAATCTCAGGTCGCTGGCAATGCGACGGGCAATTTCGCGTATGGTCTGAGTTGGTTGGAAAAGTGCGTCCACGTCTTTCGTGGCTAGCCGAGCTGTAAATGCCAGCACCATCACTATACCACCGAACAGACAAATCTCGCCCTTGACACCTTGCTTGCCAAGTTCATCGGACAAAGCTTGCAATCCGCGAAGGATGTTTTCGCGGGTCAGTGTCGAATTAGTGCTATTTTCATTAGCCTTCACAACAAGGCAAGATTATCGCAGATCCAGTAATTTTTCCATCTTTGCCTTCACCGCTTCATCCATTTTTATAATAGGCGGCCACCCGCGCTTGTGGCCTTCGCCAGGCAGCTTATGAGTCGCGTCGATCCCGAGCTTGGAGCCAATCGCCATTTCGGTGGTGGCATGGTCCAGCACATCGGCCGGGCCTTTGGTGATCATGCTGTCCCGTTGCGGATCGGTGTTCGCGCAGAGACGGAACAGCACTTCGCTGGTGTTGTGCACGTCCACGTCGTGGTCCACCACCACGATGTATTTGCTGAACATCATCTGTCCCATGCCCCAGAGGCCATGCATGACTTTGTAGGCCTGCATCGGATAGGTCTTTTTGATGCTCACAATCACAAGGTTGTGAAAGACACCCTCCGCAGGCAGCGCAATATCCACAATCTCCGGAAAATTCATTTTGAAAATCGGGAGAAAAATCTTCGCCGACGCGCCGCCGATGTAAAAATCCTCCATTGGCGGAATTCCAACGATGGTGGCCGGATACACGGCGTCCTTCCGATGCGTGATGGCAGTGATATGAAAAACCGGATAGGGCTCGGGCAAGGTGTAATATCCCGTGTGATCGCCAAACGGCCCTTCCTCGCGCAACGGCTCCTTGGTATCCACGTAGCCTTCAATCACAAAATCCGCATTGGCGGGTACTTCCAGATCATTTGTCTCGCACTTCACGAGTTCGACTGATTTTTTTCGCAAATAACCCGCCAATAGAAATTCATCCAGACCGTCGGGCAGCGGCGCGGTGGCGGCAAAGGTAAAAGCCGGATCGCCGCCGATAAAAATCGCAACCGGCATGCGCGTCCCCGTTTCATAATAGCGGCGGCCATGCCGGGCGGCGACTTTCTGGAGCTGCCAGTGCATGCCGGTCGTGTGGTCGTCGTAAATCTGGATGCGATACATGCCGACGTTGCGCGCGCCGGTGTCGGGATCCTGAGTCACGACACAGGGCAGTGTAACAAAACGCCCGGCGTCGAGCGGCCAGCATTTCAGGATGGGCAGGTCTAACAATGTCGCAAACGGCAAAGCATCAGGTTTTAGGGCTGAAGTATCAAGTGAAGGAGCGGGCGGCCAGTTTCCTGAAAACGGAACACTTGAAACATCAAACTTGCGGATCACTTCCTTGCACGGGCCGCTTTTGACGGTTTTGGGCCTGGCGTGTCGGAGCTCAAGGGCCTGGCCGAGAAGCTTGATCGTTTCGCCGAAGGACGTGGGCGGCCTGGCCTGCATCAACGAACCGAGTTCCGCGGCAACGGCATCGACAGACACCGTTCCCAGCGAAAGAGCCATGCGCTTCCAGGAGCCGAAGGCATTGATAAGCAGCGGGAATGACGAGACCACGCCGTTGACAGTGGGTTTCTCAATCAGAAGCGCCTTTCCACCGCCAGGCTTTTTCATTTCCAAATCGGCCAGGGCGGCAATCTCCAGATTTGTATCCAGCGGTTCCGAAATCCGGAGCAGTTCCCCGGCGGATTCAAGCGCCGCAACAAATTCACGCATGGAGTCGTAGGCCATAATTTATCCGTTCGTTTCGCGATGACCGTTACCGTTGCCAAGGCCCGGTTCGGGCTTTTCCCTGGCGGTGGCCCGTTGTACTTTGAAAAAATCCTGCAACAAGCGTTTGCTTTCCTCCGCGCCGACACCCGTCTGGATCTCGCAGCGATGATTCCAACCTTCGAACTGCAGTAAATTGACCGCCCCGCCGGCCGCGCCATATTTTGGGTCCGTCACACCGATGACCACCCGGCCCACGCGGCACAGCACCATGGCGCCGGCGCACATCGGGCAGGGTTCTTTCGTGACATAGAGCGTGCATTCGTTGAGGCGCCAATCCCCCAAGGCAGCTTGGGCCTGGGTCAAGGCCAGCATTTCGGCATGGGCCGTCGCATCGTGCAACAGCTCGACCTGATTGTACGCGCGCCCGAGAATTTCATGGCCGCGTACTATAATGGCGCCTATCGGCACCTCGCCTTTGGCCTGCGCTTTCTTCGCCTGGCGCAAGGCTTCATCCATGAAATAAGGGTCGTCGAACATGCGGAGTCCAGTTTCCATGAACCCGGCTGATTTTCAACGCACAATATGGGGGATAGGGCTCCTGGCCGGGAAGAAAAACAATTTAACCGCGGATGAACACGGATTTACACAGATACGACAAGTGTTACCTATGTATTGAACCAAGAGTGTTACCTATGTTCAGACAGTGCCCTGCTTCTGAATTCTGACTTCCGAATTCCACATTCCTTGAACGTTCTTCGCGATCTTCCTGTAAAACGGTTTCCTTTAGAATAATCAAAACTTGCTTTTGACGCCGAACGAAACCACATGCCGGTCAAACTCGCGCCCGATACAATTCGAAGATTCAATGCCATTGGCCCCACGGCTAAACGAATAGTCCGCCAGGAGGCTGAAGTGATCATTCAAGTCATATTGCAGTCCGGCTGAATACACGAATTCCCAATCATCACGCGACGTCGGAATGTCATAGTGCCAGTCCAATGCCTGGAAGCCCACAGTACCTGTCAGGTTCGAGAGTAGCTTACGCCGGTAGGACAGGTCGTAGAGAACATCGTAGTAGGATGCTGTTCCCGTGCTGGAAACAAACTCCCATTGCTTGACCTTGAGCGACAGCGTATCGACCGAAGTGAGGCTGATCGTGGCGCTGCCATCGACAAACAGCTTTGTATCACTCCGGTCGTGGCCCGGTTGCACCGATGGGCCAAATTGCCTGAAATCCGGCCCGCATTGCACGTCGAGCTTCAACCATTTCCACGGCTGCCCCTCGATTCCGCCCAGTACGCGCTGGTAATCGTTGCTGCTGTTGACGCCGCTCCACGGAAAAATGGCCTGGTAATTATGGCCATAACGATAACTTGTCGTCACAGCAAAGGCGGGAGTGAGTTGATAGCCAACGTCCAAGCCGCCGTTCACATCATAACGGTCTTCATAATTCTGCCAACCCTGGCAGCCAGCACCATATTGCTGACGTGTGAGCATGTCGTAATAACACCACGATGCGACCGGGCGCAAAAACCAGTCTCCCAGGTCATAACGCAGCGAAAACCTGCCCTTGTCATTGATTTGCTCGCGGCGCTCGCGTGTCGCCACGGTGGCCAGGGCGCTGAGCGTTGTGTATTGTACCGTGTCGCGGTTTCCGTCGATGTAATTCAGGTTGTTGGCCAGATTGTATGAAAATGGCGCCAACGATCCGGCGATCTGACCGGAAAAGCGGTGCGCCGTGTAATCTTCGCCGGGCTCGGCCTCGTAATTCACAATCTCCGGCGCATAGGACAGCGAGAAGGTTTGAATGCATTTGTCGTCCTTGGACAGGCCAAGCAAAGGAACGAAGTTGAAATCCACTTTGGGGGTGATCGAAGTGCCGAAGGAACCGCGGTTTGCGATGGGTTTGGATGTTGTACCCTGGGCGCTGCTCAGGAAAACATTGCTGTCGTAAAAGCCCTTGACGGTAATCGAGGCCTCGCTCAGCCAGGCCGGTTTTTTCAGGCTTTCCTGGAGGGCGACAGCGGGGGGCGCGCTCGACGAACGTGTTGGAGCTCCGACCTTGTCAACGCCACCGGCATCCGGGAGAGTTGTGCCAGCGCGGCAAAGAGCGGTTAACCCCAAAGAAATCCAGAGTGAAATCGATAGAACTGATGTTTTCAAGCGGCCAAACTTATGGTGCCTGTAAGATTAGTCAATCTAATGTATGTTATATTAATAAAGTATTAATTCTAATTGATTGGATCCTTTAAAACTAATTGAGCACCTCAGAACTGCTTCGAAATCACGGGCTTCAGGTTTTGACCCTGCCCACAAAGTAATCTACATCTTGTAGCCGGACGCTTTGATAGCCCTCGCTACTTATCTGAAATGCGCATGAAAACAGAATCAGCACCCCCAATACAAAACCACGCCGATATTGCCCAGCCCGGGTTTTGGGAGGCCTTCCGTTTCTGGCTCAAGCTCGGTTTTATCAGTTTTGGCGGACCGGCGGGACAGATCGCCATCATGCAGACCGAATTGGTTGAGAAGAAAAAATGGATCGGCCAGTCCCGCTTTCTGCATGCGCTCAACTTCTGCATGCTGCTGCCCGGCCCGGAGGCGCAACAACTCGCCATTTACGTCGGCTGGCTGTTACACAAAACGCCGGGCGGCATCGTTGCGGGGAGCTTGTTCGTAATTCCGTCCATGTTCGTCCTCTGGATCTTGAGTTATATGTACGCGGCGTTTGGAAACGTGCCTGAGGTCGCAGCCGTTTTCTACGGCCTGAAGCCTGTCGTGATGGCCATCGTTGCCGCCGCCGTCATCCGCATCGGGAGTAAAGCCCTCAAAAACGAAGTGATGTGGGGCATCGCCGCGCTGGCCTTTGCCGCCATCTTCTTTTTCAAAGTTCCATTTCCCGCAATCATCCTTTGCGCGGGCGCGATCGGTTTTGCCGGCGGAAAATTGTGGAGTCAAAAATTCGATGTGATTTCCGGGCACGCGCCGCCTGCAGACTGCGGGGGAAACCCGGTGTTGGACGATGAGAGTGAAAGCCCGGAGCACACCCGGCCTTCGTTGCGCCGCGCCATTAAAATCTGCAGTGTGTGCCTCCTGCTTTGGTGGACGCCCATTCTACTTGCAGGCTGGTGGCAGGGAACTAACAGCACACTCTTTCACGAGGGAATATTTTTCAGCAAGGCGGCGGTGGTGACCTTCGGCGGCGCGTATGCGGTGCTGCCCTATGTCGCGCAACACGCGGTGGAATACTCCGGCTGGCTCCAGCCCGGCCAGATGCTGGACGGCCTCGGTCTTGCGGAAACCACGCCGGGACCGTTGATCATGGTGCTGCAGTTTGTCGGTTTCATGGGAGGATGGAGTCATCCGGGCAATCTGCCTCCGCTGCTTGCGGCCACGCTGTGCGCGCTGCTCACCACATGGGCGACCTTCACGCCGTGCTTCCTGTGGATTTTCCTCGGAGGACCGCACATCGAGCAACTGCGCGGAAATAAAACCATCAGCGCCGCGCTTTCCGCGATCACCGCGGCGGTGGTCGGCGTGATCCTGAACCTCGCCGTCTGGTTTGCCCTGCATGTGATTCATCCCCAACCGGGCATGATTAATGGGTTTGCCGTGGCGCTGGGATCGGTCGCGCTGGCCGGAATGGTGAAATGGAAATGGGACATCATCCCCGTGGTCATCGGTGGTGGACTAATCGGCCTGGCTTACAAGACGCTTCTGCACATGAACTAACCCGGATTGTCCAAGAGTATTTTGATAGAGAGACGCGCCCGCTTTCCCTAACATAATCCAGCAGTCGCCGCCGCTCCCGACAAACTCCGCTTTGCGCGGAATCAATTGTGAAACGCGTGCACGGCAGCCTACGGCCCGGCATGGCTGTCGGCATTGGCCAGAATCGTCCGGGTCTTCGGCTCAGCCGGATGCGGCGAGGGTGTGGAAAACCCGTAGTCAAACAACGCGCGCGCATCCGTCCACTTGTCCACGCTGTTCAGAATCACCAAATGCAGCTCCCTTCCATTCCGGGTGGCCGACGCCGCATAGGTATGGCGCGACGCCACAGTCCAGCCTGTTTTGGCGGGCCCCATCCCGGCATAAGCGCCCAGGAGCCTGTTGTGATTCCGAATCCGCTGGGTGCCGACCTGGGTCGTAAGAACCAACTGTCGCAACGTACAAATCTGCCGCAGTTGGGGAACCGCCAGGACCGCCTCGAAAATTTTCAGGAGGTCGGAAGCGCTCGTGTATTGGCCCGCAATCGGGAGTCCGTGCGGATTTTTGAAAAGCGTATGGGTGCATCCCAGGGAGCGAGCCCGCGCGTTCATCAGCGCCGCAAATTTTTCAGGAGAGCCTCCGACATGACGCGACAACGCCATGGCGCTGTCGTTGTCAGAGCCAATCAGGAGGGCGTAGGTCAAATCCTTGACAGCCACCACCTCGCCCGGACGCAAGGGAATATGGCTGGGCTCAACGAGCGTGTCCTCCACCTGCACATGCACCGCGCCGTTCAGGCCCGTACGCTCCCAGACCAGGAGCGCCGTCATCAATTTGACCGTGCTGGCCGGGGGGTACGGCGCATTGATATTGCGCTGATACAATATCTGGCCGCTTTGAGCATCCACCAGCAAGGCTGCTTTGGCCTGGATCACGTCGTTGAGTGAATGGGATACCGGCTGCGCCGCCAAAGCCGTTCCTTGAACCAAGGTCCAGCAGGCCAGTCCACTTAAAGCAAGCAGGCAGCGCGGGTATTCCATAGGATGCAGAGTGTTTGTACTCAGGACGGTACGGCCTTGGCAATAGATTTTTTTAAATTTTAAGATGGAAAATGCCCGGAATACTGGCAATTTCATTGGCCAATGAGTAAAGGGAATCCAGGAATGGCCGCACTGCTGGCGGTTTTTGTATTTGGGGCGTCGCACCTGATGGCGTCCGACCCGGTTACAAACACAACCGTAACGCCCGACTGGCTGAAGGTTGATGTTGAACCCCGGAAAGTGGATTCGGGTATCTCCCATGAATTCAACGCCACCTATTCTTATGTCGGCGACTCAAAATTGAAATATGCAAGCCAGAACATGGGCAACATAAGCAACAGCAGCCGGGCCGCAGCTTCCTACATCGCCAGCATTCCAATTGTGGAGGACTGGCATTTCCGCGTCGGGGCGGAATACGAGCGTTATGATTTTGGACTCCCCTCATCTTCCTGGCTGCCAAACCGGCTGGAGTCTGCGGATGTTGTACTTGGCGTTGACGCCAATCTTTCGGAAAAGTGGCTCATGCGGGCGGAAATTCATCCGGGAATCTATGGCGATTTCCAGCAAATCACGATGGATAATGTCAACATTCCGGCAATCATTGGTTTCACCTATTTGGTGGACAGCAAATTGCAATGGTTTTTCGGCTTGGGAATCGACCCCCGCTTTGGAGTGGCCATCAAGGATATTTGGAGCAGTCCGGTTTTTCCGGGAATCGGCGTGCGCTGGCAGTTTGCCGATGATTGGACCCTCATGGCGGTGCTGCCAAAACCCGAGCTTGAGTACAAAGTCAACGAACAGTTGGAAGCATTTGCCGGTGGTGAAATCCTGGGAGGCAACTACCGCATGGGCAGCCATTTTGGCGACCATGTGGGCCGCTCCGATTTGAACAACGAGGATTTGAGCTACCGCGAAATACGCGCCGGTTTGGGGCTACGTTATAAATTTAATCCTGCATTTACGGTGGAAGCGAATGGCGGCATTGTCCTTGAACGCGAATTCCGCTACAGCGGACGGGATTTGACACTGGAAACGGAACCCGCGCCCTATGCGGCCGTGCAGCTCAAGGCCAATTTCTAATTGGTTTCGATGCGGCAAAGGCAGTCCGCGAAGAACTTCAAATAAAATAATCTCGCCTTGAACCGTCCGGATTCCTACGATTTCCCCTTTCAGGGCAGGTGGCAGAGCGGTCGATTGCGCACGCTTGGAAAGCGTGTGTACCTCACGGTACCGGGGGTTCGAATCCCCCCCTGCCCGGGACTTTGTCCCGGCCCCCGCGACAGCGGGAGTCTTTAATCGATTCGAACAAAGTTCGGCGTCTTCGCGTCAGCGAATTCAATCAAATCAACGCATTCTCCCGCTACGTCACGCAGCAGCGGGATGGACAATCCCCCCCTTGCCCGGGACTTTGTCCCGGCCCCCGCGATAGCGGGAGTCTTTAACCTCAATACCTTCAACCAATTCAAGCAACCGTTTGGCCACAAAAGAACACAAAAAACGCAAAGTACAGGGAAGTTTCGGCAGTTTTGAGTTCTTTGCGCTCTTTTGCGGCGATATCGCCGTGCTCGGATTGAGGGTTGCAACCAATTGGCACAAAGGAACTTATTCCCCAATTAGTTGAAGGCATTGAAGTTAGGCGTCCACTAATTCAAACCGCCACCGCTTCCCAAGGGCAAAAGCAGCCTTTCCCAAAGTAGTCAAGATGGCGGAGGGATTTTGGGAGTCCAGAATCCGGTTTATGGCGGCTCGGCTGGTGCCCATTTTCCGCGCCAATGCGGAAACCGTCACTTTCTTCTCTTTCATCGCAGATTCCAGCTTGTGCGCGAGGATTAACGACAAGATCATGCTGGTTACAGTATTGCTCTCGCGCAATCGCATCAAACAAATGCTCAAAGAAACCGAAAAATAACCCTTAATCCATAGCATTGCCGTCGATCCTCAAACGCATGCGGTGTGGATTGTCTTTGCGAAGGACAAAAAAGCCTATGCTCGGACATTTACAGCGAAGTAACTTTCCACACAGATCCATCAGTGACTTCGCTGAGCGGGTCTATGCGAGAAGCCAAAAATACAAATCAGGATGAATAAAAAAATAGCCGCCGATGCCGAGTAGCGGCTGAGCTCAAGGCCGCCGGCCTTGAGCGGTTTGTCCAGGAAATCACCAACAACGGCGCCAAGGGGTCGCGTCAGTATAAATGCCATCCAGAATAGTGCGGGGCGGGATATTTGTGTTTTATAATAGGCGAGTGCGACGAATGAAAGCAGTGCGCTGAAGACCACGGCGGCTCCGACATATCCAAGACCGGCAGTGTCTGCGGTCCAATCGCCAAGAGCGGTGCCAAGAGTTTGCGAAAACATGATCGTGGTCCAATAAAACATTTCAGTCCTTGGGGAACTCACGGTATCAACCGCCACCGAACCTTGACAACGATACCAAACGAACAAAGAGGCCAACAGAAGGGCAAGTAGGATGCTCGTTCCACCCGCATAACCAATGCCCAAAGAACGGTCAGCGAAGTCGGCCAGTGTTGTTCCCACTGTTGTTGTTGCCACAATGGTGGTCCAATAGATGACCGGGTGAAATTTTTTGGCCAGGACTTGTACGATGACCGCCAGGATAAAGGCCATGGCAAAGATCCCGGTTCCAATGAGATAACCCAAATTCATCGACATGGATACCGCGTCACCCGCTGTTTCACCCAGTGTCGTCGCGGCGATTTTGATTATCCAAAAGAGAAAAGTAACCTCGGGAACCTTGCTAAGAATATTTTCAGAGCTGCCATTCATGTTATTTGGAGTTTCCAATCTGTAATATGCCGATGGTGATTCTGGGCATTCTATTGAGAAAATCGAAAAAAGGAAATGAGCAATGACCGCATGACACATTCAGTGGACGGTGACGAATTCGAGGATGTTTGTCTCAGGTGGAAAACTTAAATAGTTAGCACAAGCGAATGCAACACTGTATATTGCTGCTTCGAGTTTTCAGGGGCTGGAGACGATTCAAGTCTGCGGCTGCGGTGTCAGCACCTTGGCTTTGACGCCGGTCAACTCCACCGCCTGCCAGATTTGATCGATGCCGGGTTGCAGCGCCTTCTTTTGTTCTTCCGTCGTTGCGTGGGTCTGTTTGTAAACGGTTTTGGCCAGATCCTCTTTTGTCGTCGCGGCGCCGTCCTTGGCCGGGTTGGCCGCCCAAACTGTTTGTTGCACGATCGTATCGAGTTCCTTTTGGGGATTACCCGAGAAGGGCGTGTGGAATTTGCCGTCCTTCTGCTCTTCCTTCGCCACCCGGATCACATCCTCCGTGCATTGCAGTTGGGGTTCGTATTTCTTGAATTCAGGCGTCGTCGGATCCGCAATGGCCAGCCCCGTGCTGTTCCCCTTTTCGACAGGCGGACGATGCGCCTCGGTGCAGACACCGTTGAGCGGAACGATCTTGTCTCCTTTCGGCGGAACGGAAGCGGTTTCGTCCTGGGGTATGGCATAGGATTGCGATTTCCCATCCTGCGCCACGAGTACCGTTGCCGGGATGGTGACTGAAATCTCGTTGGGCGTGTTATTGTGAATATCCACATTTGCCACTACCCCGATGGTTTCGCCCGTGGAAACGAGCTTCGTGGTGATCTCGCCTTTTCGGACAGCCATGGCGTAGGTCTCCGATGAGGATGTCTTTGATGAAGATGTTTTATCAGGCAGCTTCGGCAAAAGCCCTTCGATGTCATACTCATTCCCAATCAACCCACTGAAGGGATCGGCTATCCAAGGCCCGAATTCCCCCGATTTTGCGTCCCGCTTGGCGTGGGACACCTTTGTGACCTTATGTTCCTTATCAACCTTGATTTCGATGCCCCATATTGGTGTGCCATCATTTCGGTAAAACATCTGCGTGTACGTGAAACTCCCGTCGATATTATAGGTAATGACTTTGTTGGCAGCCACTGTGCCATTGGGCCATACCAGACCTATCCCCGTATCGCTGATCAATACTCCGGAGTTGCTGCGCTGGATTCGGACCGGGCGGCCTTTTTCATCCTTCCATGTTTTGATCTCTATATCTTTATTTTTATCATCATGAGTCACGGTCGGTTCGCCCACAGCCGGCCCTGTCTTATCAGCCTTTGCGATAATATCATCAACTTCGCCGGGAATATCCCCTGCCCAGGCAGAGGCTCCAAACCAGGTAAAAACGGCAACCGCAAGAAACGCGGCAAAATAAACAGGCTTGATCATAACATTTTCCCTTATTCTTTGTTCCCAGCGTTCAGGTCTGCGGCTGCGGCGTCAGCACCTTGGCTTTGACCCCGGTGAGCTCCACCGCCTGCCAGATTTGATCGATGCCGGGCTGCAGCGCTTTCTTTTGTTCTTCCGTTGTTGCGTGAGTCTCCTTGTAAACGGTTTTGGCCAGATCCTCTTTTGTCGTCGCCGCGCCATCCTTGGCCGGGTTGGCCGCCCAAACTGTTTGTTGCACGATTGAATCGAGTTCCTTTTGCGGATTGCCCGAGAATGGCGTGTGGAATTTGCCTTCTTTCTGTTCTTCCTTCGCCACCCGGATCACGTCCTCGGTGCATTGCAATTGCGGTTCGTATTTCTTGAATTCAGGTGTGCCAGGGTCCGCAATGGCCAGCCCCGTGCTGTTCCCCTTCTCAACGGGCGGACGATGCGCCTCGGTGCAAACACCGTTGAGCGGAACGATCCTGTCCGATTTCGGCGGAACGGAAGCGGTTTCCTCCTGGGGTATGGCGTAGGATTGCGATTTGCCATCCTGCGCGACAAGCACCGTTGCCGGGACAGTGACGGAAACCTCATGGGATGTGTTATTGTAAAGATCCAGATTTGCCACAATTCCAATGGTCTCACCCGTGGAAACGAGCTTCGAGGTGATCTCACCTTTTCGGACAGCCACAGCGTATGTCTCTGTATCCTTGGAGGTTTCGGCCATGGCAATGGTGCTGTTCACGTCCTTGAGTGCTTGCACAGCCTTGCGAAGTACCGCGTTATACGGCTGGAGCGCATCTGCCGACATTCCCATGCCGTTCTGCCTGTTATTTTGGATGAACTTCTGAAGTTTGGCTATTGCCGCCTTGAGCTTTTTGCGTGTGGCCCGGCGTTCCTTCAACGCCTTGCGATATTTATCCACCGCTCCGGGATTAGCCGAACCATCCTTCGCCGTATCCGCGTTTCCCTGCGCCTTGTCCACCTCATCCTGGGCGTCTTTCGTCTGTTTTTCAGTGGGCTTGTCAGGAAGATCATCCTGCTTCTTCAATGCTTCATCCAGTTTGTCTTCCGTGCCTTTCGCGGTCGCATTGACATCCTTGGCGGCCGCAGTCGCCGCGGTCTCGGCGGCATTGGCATCGGTGGTGGCAGTGGTTGCTTCGCTCGACGCGCTGTCGATGGTATCGCCTCCAAACGCCGGTTGGGCGCTCCATGACAACAGACAAGCCAGCATCAGACAAAACGGGGTAAACAAGCGCGATATTTTCATGAGTTTTCCTTTTTCAGGGAATTTCGCCCCGGGATTATAGTTTAACAAGCTCGACGCGCCGGTTTTTGGCGCGGCCTTCGTCCGTATCATTGGATGCAATCGGTTGAGTGGACCCGGCGCCAATGGGCATCAGGCGTTCCGTCACAATGTTGTAGGTGGCCACCAGGGCATTGACAACCGCTTGGGCGCGTTTTAGTGACAATTCATTGTTGTACTTGGCCGTGCCCACGTTATCGGTATGCCCCACGACCTTTAACTTGAGGGAGGCATCGCCTGCCAGCAATTTGCCAACTTCATCCAGCGTCGGTTTGCTTTCGGGTTTGATGTCGGACTTGTTGAAGTCGAAATAAATGCCGTAAAGATTCACCGATCCGTTGGCGGCGATCTGACTGGCCATATCCGATGCCGTGCCATCCACCATCTTGTTCGTAACCCCCTTGACTTGCAGGCTATCCACAATAATACCCACTTCGCCCGGCGACACGCCGCCGCGGGACTGGGTCATTTCCACAACGGCAACGCGCAGATGGATGTCGCCCGCCGGACCATGCTTGATCGCACTGATGTCATAGGCGTTCTGGAAGGCGCCGCCCCAAAAATCCGCGACAAAGCCGCCCTGCTGGACTTCGCCCTGGACAAAGTCGTTGCCGCACTTCAAATCCTGTACGGAGCCTGAGTGGAGTATGTCAAAGCCCTTGCTCTTGAGTTCCCCCTCATAATTGCGAAAAACCTCAAGGGAGGAGGTCTTGTTTGGGGCCACGCGATAGATAATGCGGATGATCTGCCCTTCCAATACCACGGGCTTGGTCAGGTCCTTTTCAAAGAATGTGAGCGTATCGTAATTGCGCGCCTTGTAGGCGACGATCTCCGCTCCGTTGAAGCGCTTGACATACGGGTTGTCCTTGCTGTCGGGAATGTCGGCGGCTTGAAGGCGGCTGGTGAACCCGAACAGGGCAAGAACTAACAAGTGACTTACAGTTTTTAATTTCATGGATAAACTCCCGGGGATTGATATTGCGTTTAATGTTAGGCGCTCAGATTGTTATTTGGCATATCCGCCCGGATCGCTCCCGGCCTTCTCCGGCCCGGAAAGAGCCAGAGGGCCGTGTTCTTGTTGCAATTCATTGAGCACTTCACGGGTCGGATAGGGGCCAACTTGCTTCTCATACTGCTTCCGCAGTGCCTCGAAGTTGCCGGAAGCCTTCGCTGTCGCATCACGAGCCGCGCTCGAAGCGTCAAATGCCGCTTTTTCATCGGCTTTGGCCTGGGCAAGTTCCGGGGATTTTGAGTTCAGGTCCTTTTGTTTCTGCAATTCGTCGCGCGCCTTTTCAACACCGCTCCAGGAAACATCCACGCTGGATTGCGTGCCAACACTCTTGTGATGATAATCAACGCAGGCCTGGCACCACTTGCTCTTTTCACTTTCAAGTTTGCTTGCCGCCCCGTCCTGCGCCGTTTCCAATCGCCGGGCCCGCAAGTCGGCCTCGCTCGACTCGTGACATGCCTTGAAATAAGCCTGCTCCTTGAGATAGGCATCTTCCTGGGCGGCGTGGACTTTGTTGTACAGCCCGGCGCTGTCGTTATCCAGTTGGCGTTTGGCATAGACCGCGCCGGGGCCGAAGGGGATCAGATAAAATTCCGGCGAATAATGGGGCGGCGCCAGGTAGTCTTTGGCGCGGGCGTTGGGGTCCCGCGTTTCTTGGGCCAGAATATCGTAAAGCTGGGCGGCAATCCCCTGCAACTGAACCAGCAGGATCTCGTTGGCGTTGATCACCTGCAGCAACTTGTTCATATTGCCCGCAAGTGTGCGATAGTCCTTCTTATCCTTGTCATTCGGAATGAAGTCGAGGATCACGGAAAGCTCATACGCGTCGTCGTATTCTTCATCCAACGACATCTCGAGTACGAAAATGTGAACCATCAACGTATTGAAGGCATCCATATCGGCCTCGATATCCCTGCGGCTCTTGACACCGCCAGGCTTTGTTGCGAGATCGACCAAAGACCATTTTTCCGCCGGCGGCGCAACCGCCTGATTCGAAGGGGGCTGTTCCGCGGGAATATCGGGCACCGACGGCGGCACATAATCCGGGCTTGTCGGCATCGCAGGGAAAGGCGGCCCCACCTTGTAATCACTGCAATGAGCGTTGTAGGTTTTAAGATTATCCTCGTAGGTGCTGCGGTCACGGTTGTAGTTCTCAACGCAGACCTTGAGATAATTTCGCGCCGCTTCCGATTGTTCTTGCGATTTGTTATAAACTTCGGTGGCCTTGTTGTAGGCGTCATGGGCCTGCTGAAGGCCCGGATCACCGTCCCTGTCGGCTTGGGCCATCATTTCAGCCCGGAGCAGATTATTGTAAGCCTCAACCTTGGCCTGACGGGCGTCCTGCTCGGCTTGGGTTGCATCGTTGCAATCCTTGACAGCGTCGGCGACCCGGGCTGCTGATGGTGATAGCCGGGCCAAAACGGCAATCAACGCCTTATAACGTTCCGGGCAATCCCTGTCGTTATGAACCGTGGCGGTGGGAGTGGCGGTCTGCTCTTTCTTTTTCTTTTTGCGGTCGCCCTGTGAGAAGGCATTGACCATCGAGGTAATATCAAGCGAAAATACCGAACCGCCGCGATGCTGAGACTGCTCTTCTTCCTCCGCCCACAGACCGGATCCGCAGGCAAACAGGGCCAGCGCAAGGAAAGTCGCCATGCTGCGGTTCAAGTTGAAGGAATGCATGTTCATTCAATACGTATCCGAGGCTGGGTGTTATTTGATTTGGCCGGAGCTTGAGACGACCCGTTCGTTCACCAACATGATTTTCACATCGGAGGAGTTGGCATGATAGGTAAAAGTCGTACCCGTAAAGCCGAGGGCCTTCTCAATATGTATATCATCCGGCTTGCCGAGAAGATTTTTCACCTCTTCGGAAGTCATCCCGGTCTGGATTTTGGCCAGGTGTTCGGCTGTGAGTTTGGGACCGCAAGAAACGAGCAGGAGGATCGACCCCGCGATGGCAGCGAAGCCGAAGACCTGAAAACCAGTCCTGAATAATCCCATTAATCTTATGGGCCTATCACGCATGCTTATGATTTAAACGCCTTCCCAAAATTGGCAAGATTTAATCGACTCAAATTAAAAGGCGACTACGGATTCGGAACATTATAAAATCAACGTGGGGCAGGCCGATTTTCCTGGAGGAGACTCAGGTTGGCGGCAGCTGCCTGGCACAGTCCGATAAAAGTTTCCTCGGCCAGGCGCAGCGGGCGGTTTTGCAGGGTCAACACAGCCCATTTTCGTTTCAGTTTCGGCCGAATCGAAATGGCAACCAGGGAACCCGACTCCAACTCCGCCCGGGTCACCCAGGGTGCCATCACACCAACGCCCAAGCCCAGTTTGACCAATTCCTTGATCGCCTCAAAACTGCCCATCTCGATAAACGATCCCAGCCGGACGCCCTGGTTTAACAGATGGTTTTCAAACAATTCAAACGTGATGCTGCGGCGGCTGTAGAGAATAAACGTGGTCCTGGCCAGGTCCTCGCGCTTCATTTTCCCGCTTTGTGTCCAGGGATGGCGGGGGCTCACGATGTAATGCAGTTCGTCCTCAAACAGCTTTCGGGTTTCAAAATGCCCCGGCTCCTGCGGCATCAGGCAAACAGCCAGGTCTATCCGGTGATGTTCCAACTCCTCCACCAGATCGCGGGTGTCACCGGGTTGGATGGATATTTCATAGCGCGGGAAGCAATCCTTGAATTCGCGCAGCACCGGAGGAAGGATGAATTGGGAACTCGCAACGCTGCATCCGATCTGCAGCCGTCCGCGGTTTTCCATGCCCGTGCTTTGCAAATCCCGGACCGCCTGATCCATGGCGTTAAGAATTCCCTCGGCATCCCTCAAAAACGCTTTTCCTCGTTCGGTGAGCAGCACCTTTTTTCCCACCTTGTATAAAAGAGCGCACTCCAATTGATCCTGAAGATGCCGCATGGCGTGGCTGATTGCCGACTGGGTCAGGTGCAGTTCAGCCGCTGCGTGCGTGTAATTTTCGTGCCGCGCCAGAACGACAAACGCCCGCAACTGCCGTGAATCCAAGAGACTTTGCATACTATGAATTATATTCATGATATCCTTAAAAACAATTCAATTTATAAATCATCCCGATCCGGCGTTTTGGCATCCGCCCTGCGTGTTGTTGCAGCATGGTTAAAAAAGCACAGCGCACCCCGATGGCTCATGCCGCCGCGCCCGTCACTGGCCGCGACGTGATCCGCATCGGGTACGTTCCCCTGGTGGACAGCGCTCCGCTCATCGCCGCGCTTGAACTCGGCTTTTTCCAACGCGAAGGCATCCATGTCAAATTGTACAGGCAAATCGGCTGGGCGGGAGTCCGTGAAGGGCTTATTTTCGACGAACTGGATGCCGCCCATGCGCTGGCTCCGATGGCCTATGCCTTGAAGCTCGGCCTCGGTTGCGCCCCGACCGAAGTGGTGGTGCCTTACATCATCAGCCGTGAAGGCAATGCCATCACGCTTTCCGTCAACCTTTGGAACAAAGGCGTGTGTGACGGTCCCACCCTGCGCCACCTTGTGCGAAGCCAGCGCCCCAAACTCCTGACTTTTGCCATCGTGGCCGAGTGTTCCAGCCACCGCATCCTTCTTCAAAAATGGCTGCAATCCGCCGGCCTGGATATCCAGCGCGATGTCAAAATTGTCGTTCTTCCCCCGCTGCAAATGGTACGCAACCTTCGCGCGGGACTCATCGACGGCTTTTGCGCCGGGGAACCCTGGAATACGATGGCTATCCAGGAAGGCATCGGCTGGTGTCCGGCAGTCAGCGCCGAACTCAGTCCGGATCATCCGGAAAAAGTCCTGTTGGTGCGCAGTGATTTTGCCTCCCGCCATCAAGAGGAATTATACGCGATGATTCGCGCTCTGGCCGCCGCGGCCGCGGTGTGTGAGGACCCCGAGGGACGCCAGGAGCTTGTTTCGCTATTGGCTCATAAACGTTATTTAAATCTGTCCGAGGAAATTATAGGACCCTCGCTGACCGGCGGTTTTGTGAAGCTGCCGGGCACCGATTCCCGCCCGGCTCCCATGCACCGTTTTCGCGGAAAAAACATCAACAGGCCCACGCTTCAGGCGGGCCATTGGTTGTTCCACGAAATGCAAAGTTCCGGCCTGCTGCCGGAAAACATGGAAACCCCGGAGCATTTGCCAGCCGCTGTCTTCAGGAGTGACCTCTATGAAACCGCACTTCAACCCTAACACAATCCATCCAATGAAAAAACTACCTGCAAAAACCTCCTCTAAAAAAACAGAAACACCGATGACGCGGCGCGCATTCCTTGGCACAACCGGCAAGGGCTTGACCCTGGCGACGCTGGCCTCCGGCCTGCCTTTGGGCTGGGTCGGCGCCGTCTATGCCAGCGATGCACCCGAAGTTGACGAGATGAAAATCGGCATCATTGCCCTGACAGATTGCTCGCCGTTCGTCGTTGCCCACGAAAAAGGCTTCTTCAAAAAATATGGCATCAAATCGACCATTGCGAAGCAGGCCAGTTGGGCCGCCATCCGGGACGGACTTTCCGGCGGCACCATCCAGGCAACGCACATGCTCATCGGCATGCCGTTTGCCTCCACGATGGGGCTGCTGGGCTCGCCCAGGAAACCCATGGTCTGTCCGTGGCTGGTTAACCGCAACGGCCAGGGCATTACCCTCTCCAATAAATATAAAGGCAAAGTCAAAGACGATCCCAAGGCGCTGAAACCGTTTGTGGATGAAGCCAAGGGCAAGGGTTCACCCCTGACCTTTGCCATGACTTTCCCGCCCGGCACGCACGCCATGTGGATGCGCTATTACCTTGGCGCTGGAAACATCCATCCCGACAAGGATGTCGCCCTCATCACCATACCGCCTCCGCAGATGGTGCAGAACATGAAGATCGGGAAGATGGACGGCTATTGCGTCGGCGAGCCGTGGAACCTGCGCGCGATTGAGGAGGGCATCGGCTATACGGCCATTCCCACACAAAAAATCTGGAAAAATCACCCGGAAAAAGTCTGCGCATTCCTGGAGGAATTCGCGGAAAAGCATCCCAAGACCGTCAAAGCCTTCCTGAAAGCGCTTCACGATGCCGGTGTTTGGCTCGACAGCATGGATAATCGTTCCGAGGCCTGCGACATCGTCTCCCAGCCCAACTACATCAATTGCCCGAAGGAAATCATCCTGGAGCGCATGCTCGGCATCTATAAATATGGCGACGGCCGCCAGGAAAAAGATCCGGATTACATGATCTTCAGCGACCGCAACTGCAACTATCCCCAGACCAAATACGGTGTGTGGTGGCTCAGCCAGTTCCGCCGCTGGGGCATGGTCGAAGGCGCGCCCGATTACGCGGGACTTCCGACGAAGGTCTTGCGGCCCGACATCTATGAAGCCGCGATGAAGGAAATCAATTACACGCACGGTGGCGCCAACAACTCGCCCGACACCTTGTTCGACGGTGTGACCTTCAACCCCGCGGAGCCGGAGGCTTACGCCAAGGGCTTTGCCGTCAACAGCCTGAAAGGATAGCCCATGAAAAAAATCCAGCCTGAAATCTTCATTCTGCCGTTGCTTGGCATCATGGTGATCCTGGCAAGCTGGTGGTTTATAAGCTCCCATTTCGCATCGGACCTTCCATCGCCTCATGCCACATGGAAGGACAGTCTTCCCTACCTCAAGCATCCCTTCGCCTACCGCGGCGAAATGGACCAGGGAATTCTGCGCTTTACGTGGCTGTCTCTGATTCTGGTAATGAAGGGATATCTTCTGGCCATCATCCTCGGTGTACCGCTTGGATTTTGCCTCGGATTGTCCCGCCGCTTCACCCGGGCCTTCGATCCCATCATCCAGGTGGTGCGCCCGGTTTCGCCTCTGGCCTGGCTGCCGCTGGGTTTTGTTCTCTTCCTTTCAGCCGGGAGCATGGCATCTGAATATGCGGCGCTGTTCACCATCGCCCTTTGTTCCATGTGGCCCACGGTGATGAACACTGCGGTGGGGGTCCGTTCCGTGCCTCAGGATTACCTCAACGTCGCAAAGGTGTTGAAGCTCTCCCCGCTCAAAACCCTGTTCAAAGTCCTTTTCCCCGCGACCTTGCCCTACATGTTCACCGGATTCCGCCTGAGTCTTGGCATCGCCTGGTTGGTGATCGTGGCGGCGGAAATGTTGACCGGGCGTCCGGGTATCGGCGGCTTCCTCTGGCAGGAATACAACAGCCTGGTCTATTCCCACATCATTCTTTGCATCATCGTCATCGGGGTTGTCGGCTACATCCTCGACCGCCTCATGAGCTTCCTCGAAAGCCGTTTCCGCACAGCCTAACCCCTATGCCACTGCTCCAATTACAATCGGTCAGCAAAAGCTTCGGCCCTCCGGACAAATCGAGTGCCGTTCTTCACGATATCAACCTCTCCATTGAGGAAGGCGAGTTCGTGGCCATTATCGGCTATTCCGGCTCCGGCAAAACCACGCTGATCTCGATGATTGCCGGGTTGCTGGCTCCAGACAGCGGAAAAATCCTGCTGAATGGACAGCCCATCACCGGCCCCGGGCCGGATCGCGGCATTGTTTTTCAAAACTATTCCCTGCTGCCCTGGCTCACGGTTTACGAGAATGTCCATCTCGCCGTGGACCAGGTTTTCCCGCAATGGACCTCGGAGAAAAAGAAACAGCACACGGAACATTTCATCCGCATGGTCAATCTGTCCGATGCCGTGGACAAAAAACCGGGAGCCCTCTCAGGCGGCATGCGCCAACGCGTTTCTGTCGCCCGCGCCCTGGCCGCCGATCCCAAGGTCCTTCTGCTTGACGAGCCCTTGAGCGCCCTCGACGCACTCACGCGCGCGACCTTGCAGGATGAAATCGGGCGCATCCGCGAAGCCAGCAACAAAACCGTGGTGCTCATCACCAACGATGTGGACGAGGGCCTGCTGCTGGCCGACCGCATCATTCCGCTTACGCGGGGGCCTGGCGCCACCCTGGGCCCTTCCATTCCCGTTCCCATTGCCCGGCCGCGCGACCGTGCCGCTCTCAACCATGATCCCTTGTTCAAAAAAATCCGCGCCGAGGTCATCGATTTTCTGCTGCAATGCAAAGCCCGGGAAATCACCAATATCACGCGAACTCTCGTCCTGCCGGATATTGAACCCGAAGACCTTGAAACTCCGGACTTTTTCGCGCGGCGCCGGGGGCCGATCCGCCGCAGTGAAATCAAACGGGAGGCCGTCCAGGCCTGACATCTCCATGAGCGCATTTCTCGAACTGAGCGACATCACAAAAATTTATCCAACCCGGACCGGCGAATCAGTCGTCGTGCGGGACTTCGACCTTGCCATCCAGAAAGGCGAGTTTGTCTGTTTGATCGGCCATTCAGGCTGTGGCAAATCCACCGTGCTTTCCATGGTGGCCGGTCTGAATGATATCACCTCGGGCGTTATTGTCCTCGGCGGCAAGGAAGTGACAGGCCCAGGCCCGGATCGGGGCGTCGTTTTCCAGTCGCCCTGCCTTCTTCCCTGGATGACCGCTTTTGAAAACGTCATGCTCGGCGTCGAACAGGTTTTTTTTACGGCCAGTAAAAGAGAGCGCCTTGAAATCGCCGAATATTATCTGTCCGTTGTCGGCCTTGGGGAGTCGATGCACAAACGCCCGGCGGAATTATCCCAGGGCATGCGCCAACGCGTCGGCATCGCCCGGGCTTTCGCACTGTCCCCCAAGATGCTCCTGCTCGACGAACCCTTCGGAATGCTGGATTCTCTCACCCGGTTTGAATTGCAACAGGTTTTGCTCGATCTCTGGGCGCGCGACCAAAAGACCGCGCTCATGGTCACGCACGATGTCGATGAGGCCATTTTTCTGGCGGACCGCGTCGTCATGATGACCAACGGCCCCGAGGCGGAGGTTGGCGATATTTTGAACATCGACTTCCCGCGCCCCCGCAACCGCCGCGCGCTCATGGAAATGCCGGAGTATTACGAATACCGGAAATATTTGATCGACTACCTCCACCACAAGTCCCACCTGAAAAATGGAGAGCGCCCGATAGTGAAAAATCGGATCACGACGGGCGCCTTTTTCAACACGGAGGTTGTCGCCGCATGAATTTGCCAGCCAAACAAGGAGAAAATGGAAGATGAATGTTAAACACCAACTGCTGGCACTCTGCGCCACTGCCGGATTCCTGTTGAATCCGGTCTTGAATGCCGACACAACAACAGAACCAACACCGAAGGAAATCCTGTCCCAACCGACATGGAAGCTGGGTGAACCCATCCAATTCATGGACGGGAAGCTGGTTTTTGATGCACAGGAACGGCTGCGCATGGAAATGCGCAACAATACCTTCGACTTCAACGACAGCATGAAGTCCCCGCAGGACGATACATTCCTGCTGCAGAGGGTCCGCCTCGGCATACTGTACAAGCCCGCCGAATGGTTGAAGTTCTATGCCTCAGGCCAGGACTCTCGCGAGGTGTTCTCGAACCGCCCCAATACGCCCTTTGTGCTGGGATCGGAAGGCGACAACACTTTTAACCTTCGGGAAGGCAATGTGGAGATTGGCAATCTGCAAAACTTCCCGCTGAGCGCCAAGATCGGGCGCCAGGTTTTGAGTTATGGTGACGAACGGTTGATCGGCGGATTTGACTGGAACAATTTCGGGCGCACATTTGACGCGGCAAAAATCACCGTACAAGCCACCCAGAAACTTTCGATCGATATCTTTGCGGCCAGTGTTGTGGAGATGGAAGGGTATCAGCCGCTTCAAGGCGATCATACCTGGCAGTTCAATAACTCCGACCCGAGCCACGACAAGCTTATCGGTGTCTATGCCACCGATAAAAACGGCTTGGTCAGCTTCCAGCAGACCGAGGCCTACTTCCTCTACCGTGGGAAGGATGGCAACGATCCGAATTACAAGCTGACTCCCTCGGCCGCTGACAACTTCTCCTATGACGTTGATCAGGAAGTTTATTGCGTCGGAGGCCGCGTCAAATCCACTTCACCGGGACATTTGAAGGGCTTCGATTACGAAGGCGATTTTGCCTACGAGTTTGGTACCGGCGGGCTGCCGGCCACCGGTAAAGGCGGGCGCGGCCTGGAAAATGGCCTGACTTTGAGTGCATTCGCGGCGCATGCAGCCGCAGGCTACAACTGGGAACTGGCGCCTTGGACGCCGCGTCTGGGGCTCGATTATGCCGTGGCCTCGGGTGACAGTAATCCCAACGATGGGAAAAGCGAGTCCTTCATGAATCTGTTCCCGACGAACCATAAGTTTTACGGCTACATGGACACGTTTGCCTGGAAGAACATGCATGACCCATCCATCAACCTGACCCTCAAGCCGAACAGCAAAATCACGCTGCGCCTGGAGCAGCATGTCTTCTTCCTCTACACGAACGAGGATGCCTGGTATCGCGCCAACGCGGTAACCACGGTTCGGACCTTGAATGCCGCCGCACGCAATGCCAGCACCTATGTCGGACAGGAAAGCGATGTGACTGCCACGTATGCCTATTCGAAGTGGTTGAATTTCCTGGTCGGCTACAGCCATTTCTGGGCGGGAGATTATGTCCGTCAGACCAGCCCTACGCGAGCGCAGGATGACGCGGAATTCCTCTACGTTCAAACAACCTTGAAATTCTGAAAATGCATGGGCGCTATTCCTTTTATTCCTGAAAATGCGCCCTTTACGCCGGAGCAACGGGCCTGGTTAAACGGGTTTCTGGCTGCCTGGCTGGCAGTGCCGGAAACTGGCCCGGTAAGTGCCGGGCCACCCGCTGCTTCCGGCGTATCTCTGCTCGTCCTCTACGGCAGCCAAAGCGGAAATGCCGAAGCGCTGGCAAAAAAAATAGGGAAGCTGGCGCGCGCGCGCCAGTATAACGCGCGCGTTGCTTCCATGGAATCCGCCTCGCCTGCGGACCTCGCCACGGAACAACAGGTGCTGGTTGTCACCAGCACCTGGGGTGAGGGGGAAATGCCTGACAATGCAAAGGCCTTCTGGCACGGCCTGAGCAACGGCTCTTCTCCCAACCTTCAAAATGTGCGCTATGCCGTCCTGGCCCTGGGCGATAAAAACTATGGCGATACGTTTTGCCTCGCGGGCCGCCAATTCGACGAACGCCTTGAAAAACTGGGCGCCTCCCGCATCCATCCCCGCATCGACTGCGATGTCGATTTTGAAAACCCCGCTGAAACGTGGATCAACGAGGTTTTGGCAAAGTTTGAAAATGCCGCAGGCTCACCCGCGATCGAAATCTCCAATGGAATGGCTGAAGTTGAAAATGTAAACGCGGAAACTTCTATTGGCAGGAAAAATTCATTCTCCGCCCCATTGCTGGCCAATCTGAAGCTCAACGCCGAAGGCTCGGCCAAGGATGTCCGCCATATTGAATTCTCCCTCGAAAACTCCGGCCTGTATTATGAAGTGGGCGATGCCCTGGGCGTCTATCCGGTCAATTGCCCCGATTTTGTCTCTGAAATTCTCGACACGGCAGGGCTCAACGGCGAGGAAGAAATTGAGTTGGAAAACATGGGACGTATCTCCCTCCACACGGCATTGCTGGAACATCTGGAACTCCGCCCATTTTTAAGCGCGTTGCCTTCCGCCAAAACCACGGCTGCCGTGCTTGTCGAAAAACTGCGTCCGTTGCAACCGCGCCTCTATTCCATTTCATCCAGTCCCAAAGCTCATCCAGGACAGGTACATTTGACCGTCGGAGCTGTCCGTTTTGAACAGGAAGGCAAATCCCGCAAAGGCGCCTGCTCCACATTTTTGGCAGACCGTCTGCCCGTTGGAAACAGCGCCCGCGTCTTTGTGCAAACCTCACACGGATTTCGCCTGCCAGCGGATGGAAACATTCCCGTCATCATGGTCGGTCCCGGTACCGGCATCGCACCTTTCCGCGCCTTTCTCGAAGAACGGAGCGCCACAGGCGCCACAGGCAAAAACTGGCTGTTCTTCGGCGATCAAAAATCCGCCACCGATTTTCTCTACCGTGAGCAACTCGAAGGCCATGTCAAGAGTGGTTACCTCCACCGACTCGATATTGCGTTCTCGCGCGATCAAGCCGATAAAATTTATGTCCAGGACCGCATGCGTGAGCGCGCCAGGGAACTTTGGGACTGGCTTCAACAAGGCGCCCATTTCTACGTCTGTGGCGACGCCAAACGAATGGCAAAGGATGTGGATTCCATGCTCTGTCAAATCGCCCGCGAACAGGGCGGGCTCAGCGAGGAAAATGCAACGGATTTTATCGCAGTGCTGAAAAAGGAAAAACGCTACCAACGGGATGTTTATTGAGATGAACTCGTTCTCAATCTCCAACTCTCACTCAATCTCCCGCCTTTCGCCGTATTGCAGCGAATCCTCCCGCACACGCGTTGCATTCCACTGGATCAACCCGACCAACATAGCCGCAATATCACAAAGCATCTTTTTCCCGGACTCCACTCGTTCCATGTGCGCCAAGCGTTTTGCCACCAAAACATCCAGACAGGCGGAACATTCCGTGGCGGAACCTGCTGCAATCTGTAAAAACCGCCCCCTGTCTCGCGATGACCACTTCCCATTTCCTTCTGCAATATTCAAAACCACACTGGTTGAAGCTCTGTCCAATTGGTCTTTAACAGCAGCCTTGCCTTCAACCTCTGTCATCAAATCCGCGACCCAGGCAATAAAGTCAAGCGCCTTCCGGTATACTTCCAATTTTTCATGGTCCATGGGCCTGCTCATTAAATTTGAGAGTTAGAGATGGAGTAGGAGTTAGACAAGAAAAATGAAACCCACCCTGCCATCCCTTCAATCTCAGGAGTTTTCTCCCGACCAAAAGCATTATCTCGAAGGATTCTTCGCGGGGATCAAAGCCCGCGGAATGGCATTTGCCGATCTGGCTCCGGCCACGATCACCGAAACTCAGGACGCGGATCTCACCAGGGAAGAACGGATCAAGCGCGAACTGCATCCGTTTGACGCCTATTCCCAGTTGGTGGAAGACGCAACATTCAACAAAGCTCCAGACGCCGAAAGCGTGTTCCGCTACAAATGGAACGGCCTCTTCTGGCTCAACCCGGTCAAGGACGGTTATATGTGCCGCCTTCGCATTCCCGGCGGGCAGTTGAAGGCGCACCAACTCCGCGAAGTGGCCGACATCGCTGATGACCTCACAACAGGGTATATCCAAATTACCACGCGCAGCAATTTCCAGATCCGCATGATTGAGCCCAAAAATTGTCCGGAAGTTCTCCGCCGCATCCAGTCCTGCGGCCTTCACACCCGAGGGGCCGGCGCCGACAATATCCGCAACATCACCGCGACTCCCACAGCCGGTCTCGACCCGTATGAGCTCATCGATGTCTCACCGCATGTTCATGACCTTGCTCAGACAATCATTTCCACCCGTGAGTTTTACGATTTGCCCCGCAAATTTAATGTCGCGATTGACGGAGGTGGCCTCATCAGCTCGGTCGAAGACACCAACGACATCGGCGCCACAGCCGTCCGCATCGGAGCCAACGATCTGGGCCTCAAGCCCGGTGTTTGGTTTCGCATCGCGTTGGGTGGCGTCACCGGCCATCAAACCTTTGCGCGCGACTGGGGTGTTGTGGTTGAACCCCGGCAACTGCTCAAGGTCATGCTGGCCCTGATGCGCGTCTTTATCCGCGATGGCGACCGCACGAATCGGAAAAAAGCCCGCCTCAAGTATCTTGTCGAAAAGCGCGGCCTCAACGGCCTGCTCGACGATTGCGAGCAACTGTTGGGATCCAAACTGTCCCGACTGCCCGTGGACGCGGCCTGCCAGACAAAAGCGGACCGTCCGCCCCACCCGCATCCGCATGTCGGCGTTTATCCGCAGAAACAGGAGGGCCTGTATTACATCGGAGCTTCCGTTCCTGTCGGCCAACTCACTTCCAAACAAGTGCGCCAGATTGCCGAAATCGCAGAAAGCTACGGCTCCGGCGATGTGCGTCTCACGGTCTGGCAAAATTTTCTCCTGCCGAACATCCCCCAAGCCTATGTTGATACCGTTTGCAAACGCCTCAGGAAACTCGGCTTCGACACCGTGCAATCCCATCTTCGCAGCGGGTTCGTCGCCTGTACCGGCAACCGATTTTGCAAATATTCCGCCACTGACACCAAAGCGCACGCCATTGAGTTGATGGATTATCTCGATAAAAAAATCAAGCTGGACCAGCCGGTCAACATTCACTTTACAGGTTGTCCGCATTCCTGCGCGCAACATTACATGGGCGATATTGGATTGCTGGGCGCCAAGGTCAAAAACAGAAGCGGCGAAACCGTGGAGGGTTACCATGTCTGCCTCGGAGGAGGGTTTGGCGCCAATCAAAAAATCGGACGCCAGATTTTTACCGGCATTCCTTTTGACGAACTCAAGGACCTGATCGAAAAAATCCTGCGCGTCTGGCTTTCCCAACGGCTGGAGGCCGAATCCTTCCAGGCCTTCTGCAATCGGCATGACATCGGCAAGCTCCAGGAACTTTTTACCAACACATGATGACAACCCAACTTCAATCGCCTCCGGCCGCCGGATTTTCTCCGGCGCTTGAACCCGGACTTGCCTCGGCTGACACCCGGACACTGATCGACCAATTATTGGAGGAACAGGCGCAATTGGGTACGGCAGTGGGGCGCTTCAGTTCCTGGCATGATACGGGGCATCATTTTCATGAACGCCGCAAAGCCTATCAAGATCTGATTCCTCTCAGCCGTCCCAGCCCCGACGAGCAATATGCGTTTGAGGTGGATCTGGATGTTTGTTCCGGTTGCAAAGCCTGCGTTGCCGCCTGCCACAGCCTCAACGGCCTTGACGAACATGAAACCTGGCGAAGCGTCGGCCAACTGCACCAGGCAGGCCCCGACCATGCCTTCCAACAAACCGTCACGACAGCCTGCCATCATTGCGCCGATCCCGCCTGCGCCAATGGTTGCCCCGTTCTGGCCTACGAAAAGGACGAGGAAACCGGCATAGTCCGGCATCTCGACGACCAGTGCATCGGCTGCCAATATTGCATTCTCAAGTGCCCGTACGATGTACCCAAATTCAACGAGCGCCTCGGCATTGTCCGCAAATGCGATATGTGCCACGACCGGCTTTCCGCCGGGGAAGCGCCCGCCTGCGTGCAATCCTGCCCGAATCAAGCCATCCGCATCGTCAAGGTTGAACACCGCCATATTATAGAGGCTTCCAGTTCACCTCTGGTCCCAGGGGCCTTTGGTTCCTCGTACACCCTTCCTTCCACCCGCTATGTGTCCCGCCGCGAAGGATCTTCCCAGCTCCAACCCGCCGATCATCTTTCCCTGCGTGTGGAGCCGACGCACCTGCCGCTTGTTGCGATGCTCGTGCTCACGCAGTCCGCGGTGGGACTGTTTGCCGCCAACGCACTGGGTTTGTTGACGGGAGCATCCCCCAATATATTCCTGTCTGACATTGGCTGTGTGCTCGCTTTCCTTGGTCTTGGCGCCAGTGGACTTCACCTGGGCCGCCCGCTGCAGGCATGGCGGGCATTTCTCGGCTGGCGCAAATCCTGGCTCAGTCGCGAGGTCATAGCATTCGGACTTTGGGCGCCATGGACCGCGCTGGCCGGTTTGCTGCCCTGGGTGCATGCTATGCCGTTCCATACGCTCCCCGGACTTGGCATGATTGAAAAAATCGTCGTAACATTTTCCGCATCACTGGGAATTCTGGCGGTTTGCTGTTCCGCCATGGTCTATGTCGATACCCACCGTTCTTTCTGGTCGTGGCAAATGTCCTTCGGAAAATTTTTTGGCACAGCCGCGATTCTCGGCTGCTTCAGCGCCGCCGCAGCCACTCATGATCCTCTTTGGACAACAGCAGCCCTGCTTGTCCTGGGCGCGAAGCTCGTCGCGGAAGCTTGTTATTTCCAACATCTAAAGAACAAGGACGCCGCAGATCCGGACGCGAAAAGCGCGCGGGTGATGTGGCGACTGCTCAAACCCTGGACCCTTGCCCGCTTCGCGACGGCTCTCGTTGGAGGCCTTCTGCTATTTTCCGAGCCCATCAGTTCCGTGGTCCTTGTCCTTGCGGGTGAACTGCTGGAGCGTCTGCTCTTTTTCAGGGCGGTCACTGCGCCGCGCATGCCGGGAGTCGCAGCATGATTGCACAGATCAAATCACTACTGCCGCAAATTCGCGCATGGCACGGCCCCCTGACCTCCCAACTCGTTCAGGAGCCCGGGCGTTTCGGTTTGGGTCGGCTTCCGAAACGTCTGCTGCCAGATTCCACCACCCGCTCCATTTGCGGTTTCTGCTCCACAGGTTGCAGTCTAACTCTTCATTTGCGCGGGAATGAAGCCGTCAATCTCACGCCGGATTTCCAATACCCTGTGAACCTGGGTATGGCCTGCCCCAAAGGCTGGGAGGCTCTTGCACCATTGAAGGCGCCGGACCGCGCGACCCAACCGCTGCGCCGACGGGCCAATGGTTCCTTTGAACCCATCTCCTGGGGAACAGCTTTGGAGGAATTTGTCCGGCGCATGCGCGAGGTCCAAAAAAATCATGGCGCCGCATCAACGGCTTTCCTCAGCACCGGGCAGATCCCGTGCGAGGAAATGGCCCTGCTCGGCGCCCTGGCCAAATTCGGCATGGGCATGGTGCATGGCGATGGCAACACGCGCCAGTGCATGGCCACCGCCGCCACCGCCTATAAGGAGTCCATTGGTTTTGACGCGCCACCGTTCACGTACAAGGATTTTGAGCTTTCGGACACGATCGTTCTCATCGGCTCCAATCTTTGCATCGCCCATCCGATCCTCTGGCAGCGCATTTTGCAAAACAAGCGCTCGCCCGCCATTGTTGTCATTGATCCGCGCAAAACCGAAACCGCCTCCGCCGCCACGCATCATCTCCCCATCGCACCCAAATCCGATCTGGCGTTTTTTTATGGAGTGGCCCGTGAACTGATCTGCCGGAACTGGATTAGCTCCGTATTTGTGGAGAAGCACACCCGGGGCTTTTCGGAATTTTCAACATTCGCGGCCGCATTCACGCGGGAACGGGTGCTCCGGGAAACAGGATTGAGCAACGATCAATTTGAGGAATTTATCAATCTACTGGCTCCAGATCGCGCCGTATCGTTTTGGTGGACAATGGGCGTCAACCAGGGCCATGAGGCCACGCGCACGGCCCAGGCCATCATCAACCTGGCCCTCATGACCGGAAACATCGGCAAGGTCGGCACCGGCGCCAATTCAATCACCGGCCAGTGCAATGCCATGGGTTCGCGCCTGTTCAGCAATACGACCAACCTGTTCGGCGGGCGCGATTTCAAAAATCCAACAGACCGCGCCGATGTCGCCCGTATCCTGGAGATTCCTGAAAACCGGATTCCAACGGAATCCAGTTGGGCGTATGACCAGATCATTGACGGCATTGAAACCGGCCACATCAAAGCCCTTTGGATCATTGCCACAAACCCCGCGCATTCCTGGATGAACCAAAACCGCTTCAAGCAACTGCGCGAAAAGCTCGAATTCCTTGTCGTACAAGACATGTATCACAGCACCGAGACTGCGCTCGCGGCCGCCCTGGTTTTGCCCGCCGCCGGCTGGGGCGAAAAGGAAGGAACCTTCATCAATTCCGAACGTCGATTCGGAGTTTTGAGAAAGGCCTCGCGTGCGCCTGGAGAGGCCCTGAGTGATTTTTCCATCTTTCGACTCATCGCCAACGCCTGGGGCTGCGGTGCCTTGTTTGAAAAATGGAGCACTCCCGAGCAGGTATTTCAGTTCATAAAAAAATTGTCCGCAGGACAGCCCTGCGACATCAGCGGCATCAAGGACTACGCCATGCTCGACGAAGCCGGAGGCATCCAATGGCCCTGCGCCGAAGGCGCGGCGTCATCTCAAATTTCAAATTTGAAATTTCAAATCGAACAGGAGCGCCGTCTTTTCTCGGATGGGCGCTTTTTCCATCCCGACGGCAAAGCCCGTTTTATTTTTGAGGCGCCGACACCGGTTCCTGAGCCCGTCAATGCGGAATATCCTCTGACCCTGCTCACCGGCCGCGGTTCATCCTCCCAATGGCATACCTTGACCCGCACCGCCAAGTCCGGTGTGTTGCGAAAACTTTCTCCTCAAAGCTGTTATGTGGAGATTCATCCCAGCGACGCAGCCGCCTGCGGGATTTGCGGCCAGGAAACCCTTACCATCGAATCCCGGCGCGGCCGCATCACAGCAAGGGCGTGGATCACCACAACCGTCCCGCCAGGCAGCGTTTTTGTACCGATGCATTATCCCGAAATCAACCGGCTGACCTTGTCCGCAGTCGATCCCTATTCCCGCCAGCCCGCTTACAAGGCCTGCGCAGTGCGGGTGTCCCCGTCTCTGATTTAGACTGCAATTTCAGGCGCCTTGCGAAATCCATCCAGCCAGTGCAGGAGGCTGAGAATGGGATGCCGCCAGAGCAATTGCGGTCCGGCATAACGCATTACAGTTTTGATCTGCTCGCGGTAATTCCGCTGGTAACAATGGACAGGACACTTCGCGCAGGTCGGCTTTGCTTCGCCAAACCGGCAGCGCTGCAATCGCAAGCCTGCATAGTCAAGAAGCTGCCTGCATTCCATACAGAGCTCAACCGGGGAACCGTGCCGCTCATGGCAATAGCAGCGAACCATCAACCCGATGGTTTTCCATTCCCGTGAGCGGCGTTTCCCTGTGAATTTAACGCCCTGGGTTTCCTGGATTTTGTTTTCAACAAGCACTTTCAGAAACCTCCATTTTTGATGGCGACATCGTTGGCCAGTTGGGCGGCGCTGGAACAGCCCGAACAGGAATAAACCAATGGCAGCGCAGTTTTTATGTTCAGTTTCCTTCTTTTTCCGCCATTGAGCGCGCGGCTGGAAAGAGCACGCTGTTTTCCAAATGGATATGGCGGTGCAAGTCCACCTCCAGATCCTGGAGTCCGGCAAAGAGAGCCCGGTAGGTATTGCAAGCCTCTGCTGGAGGCTGGTATCCAGCGGTCAGTTCATGCAAACGGGTTAGCGCCTGTCCTGCGTCATCGTGCTCATGAATCATGCACGAGATCGGCCCGTCCAGCCGGATGGGGCCTGTTTCACCACGGCTCATGCCCGCAATGGCCGGAAAAAGAATTTGTTCTTCCTTCAGGATGTGGCTGTTGAGTTCCTCCTCCATGCCGCAAAAAACCTCAAAGACCTCAACCAGCGAAGGCGCATGGGGCCCATGTACCTGGGCAACCCGTTCAGACATCGCATGCAGTCTGGGCAGTTCGCGGCGCAGATAGCCATGATGGGTTTCGACAATGTAATCCGCCAGCTCATGCAGAGGAAGCCTGGCCGGATTTTGCTCGGGCGCGGCCTTTTCCTCCAGTTCATTTTCAAGTTGTTCGACCACCGCGCCGGTTGCGATGCCTTTGCAAGCGCAGGCTTCGCGAAGGGTTCGTGCGCCCTGGCAGCAGAAGTCGATGCCCAGGGCCTGGAATATCCTGGAGCGCCCGGGGCGTTCCGCGACGAGTTCCCCGACGCTGCGGTCGGACATGGGTGTTCCTGCGGGTGACAAGGCTGGGGTGGAATGGCTCATAGTGAAGGCAGCGTAAGGCCGGGCGCCGATAAATCAAGAATAAAAGAATAAATACTCTTTTTTCTTGTATTCTCTCAACGCCCGCCCCAGGATGGGCGGCCATGTTTGTTTACGGAAAAACATCGGCCAATGCGATTGCGGTGATGAGCTATCTCGCAGCCGATCCGCAGCGGCGGGCGGGCTCGGCTGAGATCGCCAGGGAACGCGGAATATCAAAGGCGCTGACCGCAAAACTGCTCACGCAACTCGCGTCGGCTGGACTGGTCACAGGCCAGCCGGGTCCAAACGGCGGTTACACGCTGGCAAAGCCATCGGCCAAAATTTGCCTGCTGGATATCGCCTCGCTCTTTGAGCAAACCGCGCCGCCTTCTCTTTGCCCCTTCGGACACAATTGGTGTGGGAAGGGAGATCCCTGTCCGCTCCATGATGAAATCACGGGCATGATCGAATCAAATACCCGGTTCATGGAGGAAACACGGCTTTCGGTTTTTTCCGGGAAAACAAAGACCCGGGGCGGAAAATCCATCCGCAAGGTTCCGAGTCATGTTTAGTACGTTTAATTTCAAGGCCGCGTTTGTTGCCGGTGCAGTCACGCTGCTCCTGGTGGCAGCCATTATTATAGGTTCCCGGAATCTCGCCAACTTTGATCCCGCGCTGGCCGCTTATTTGTTCGGCTGCATTTTCGCCTGTTTTGGCATGGTGTATCGCTACTGCGTCTGGCTTCAACGCCCGCCCACCTGGCGGTATTTTACACGCGGCTGGCAACTGCTCTTTTCCGGCCGCCTGATTCCGTATGGCTGGGAATTGGCAAAACAATTCCTGGTCCAGTTCCTCGGCCAGAAATTTATCCGGAACCGGGGCAAGGCGCGCGGTTACGGGCACATGCTGATGGCTTGGGGCTGCATTCTGGCTTTCGCCGTCACTTTCCCGCTTGTTTTTGGCTGGATTCATTTTGGTCTCAAACCGGGAGGCATTGACACCTACGAAATTTACACGTTTGGATTCAAGACCGCGGAATTTCCGCTGCATACATGGATTGCCGAGGCGATCTTCAACGCGCTGAACTGGTCCGCCATCCTGGTCATCGCAGGCGTCATGCTTCTCATCCGCCGCCGCCTCACGCATGCGGGCCAGATTGCGATTCAAACATTCGAGGGCGATTGGCTGCCACTCCTGCTGCTGCTGGCGATTTCGTTGACCGGGCTGGGCATCAGCCTGGATTACAAATTCATGGAGGGAAAGGCGCACCAATTCATGGCCATCACTCATGCCATCACGGTGATCCTGTTCCTGATCTGGATGCCGTTCGGTAAATTTTACCACATTATCCAGCGGCCTGCGCAGTTGGGAATCGCCATCTATCGCAAGGCCGGCGCCGAAGGGGCGCAAGCTGTTTGCCCGCATACGAAACAGGCTTTCCTCCCGCAAATGCAGGTGGACGACTTGAAGGACGTGACCTCGCAACTTGGCTTTGATTACACCCGCAAGGACGGCTCGTCGCATCTGGATTTCAGCCCGCAAGGCAAACGCGCCCTGCTGGCCAAAGCGCACCTGAGGGCCCGGCAGGAGTCCGGATCCTATTTCGGATAAAACATCATGGCAACAGTACCTGTTCCAGTCGAAGAAGTAATCTCCCGGTTCGGACCATCGCTGAATTTCCCTCCAGCTGAAGGCTACCCCGGACGCGATGAGCCGGATGAAGTGGTAAAAACACATTGCTGCTTCTGCGGAATGCAGTGCGGAATCAAGCTCCTGGTCAAAGACAACAAGATCGTTGGGTTTGAACCGTGGGAGGAGTTCCCATTCAATGAGGGCCGGCTCTGCCCCAAGGGCGTCCAGCGCTATCTTCAAAACAATCATACTGACCGCCTCCTGGAGCCGCTCGAACGGGTCGAAGGCAAAGGCTTCCGTCCAGTCGCCTGGGATGCCGCCCTCGACCGGGTCGTCTCCGAAATCCATCGCATCCAGGCCCGATATGGCCCTGATGCCTTCGCCATGCTTTCGGGTGTTTCACTTACAAATGAAAAGAGCTATCTTGCGGGCAAGTTTGCGCGCGTTGCGCTCAAAACCCGCAACCTCGATTACAACGGGCGCCTCTGCATGGTGAGCGCGGGCGCGGGGAATAAAAAGGCGTTCGGACTCGACCGCGCCTCCAACAATTTCGAGGATCTGGCCCATGCCGAAGTGGTGATGGTTTGCGGTTCCAACGTCAGCGAGACATTTCCAACGCTGACGCACTGGATTTGGCAGGCAAGAGACAATGGCGCCAAACTCATCGTGGTCGATCCGCGCCTGACTCCCATCGCCCGCACCGCAGACCTCCATCTTCCGATCCGGCCGGGCCGCGACTCCGCCCTCTACGGTGCGATCCTGCACCAACTCATCAAGCATGACTGGCTGGATCACGATTTCATTGCCAACCACACCACCGATTTTGAGAAGGCCAAAGAGGCGGTTGTTGGCTACGACCTTGAATGGGCGGAGCATACCACGGGTATTCCAAAGGAAAAAATTCTGAAGGCTGCCCAATGGTGGGGTCCGGCAAAGACAAGCTTCCTTCTGCACGCCCGCGGCATCGAGCACCACAGCAAGGGCGTCGAGAATGTTCTGGCCTGCATCAATCTGGTGCTCGCCACCGGACGCATTGGCAAACCTTACTGCGGCTATGCCACCATCACGGGCCAGGGCAACGGACAGGGCGGACGTGAGCACGGCCACAAATGCGACCAGCTTCCGGGCAACCGCGACATTGAAAATCCCGAGCACCGCAAGTACATCAGCAGTGTGTGGGGCATTGAGGAAAAAGACCTGCCCGGCAAGGGCCTTACCGCCTACGAAATCATCGAGGCCATCAATCGTGGCGAAATCAAGGGGTTGCTATCCATCTGTTTCAATCCTCTCGTCTCGCTCCCCAATAACAGCATCGTCCGCGAGGCGCTGGAAAAACTGGAGTTTTACACGGTCATTGATTTCTTCCTAAGCGAAACCGCGCGCCATGCCGACATCGTACTGCCCGGTTCCCTGCACGAGGAAGAGGACGGCACAGTCACAACCGCGGAAGGCCGCGTGGTGCGCATCCGCAAAGCCGTCAATCCGCCTGGCAACGCCCGGACCGACACGAGCATTCTGCTCGAAATCGCCCGCCGTCTCGGCGCCGAAAAATATTTTCGATTTGGCTCTTCCGAGGAAATTTTCAATGAACTGCGTGTGGCTTCCAAAGGCGGCACTGCGGATTACAACGGCATCACCTACAAAAAAATCGAGGACAATATGGGCGTCTTTTGGCCATGCCCCACCGAAGATCATCCCGGTACGCCGCGTTTATGGGAGGACCGGAAGTTCAAGACCGCGGACGGCAAGGCCCACTTCCATGGAGTTCCTTACCGTGAACCCTCCGAAGTCACCGACGCCGAATTCCCGGTGATCCTTACTACGGGCCGCGTTGTTTCGCAATATCTCAGCGGCTCCCAGACCCGCCGCATTGGGAAGCTGGTACAGCAATACCCCGAACCGTTGCTGGAGATTCATCCGAAACTCGCCGCGCGTTTGGGTATTCAGGAACGCGAACTGGTGCGTATCGTGACACGGCGCGGCGCGGCGGAATTCCCGGCCCAGCTTGTCGAAACGATCCGTGAAGACACAGTTTTCGTCCCGTATCATTGGCCCGGAAAAAAATCCATCAATCAACTGACATCGGGCCATTTGGATCCCATTTCAAAAATTCCGGAATTCAAGGTCTGCGCCTGCCGGCTCGAACCTCTTCAGCGCCAGGCCCCGCCTCCCGGCGAAACCAAAGCCCACGCGAGCGCATGAACACCACAACCTTTCGCACCGACCAGGAATTTTTCCTTGACCCGCAGCGCTGCATTGGCTGCCACGCCTGCGAGATGGCCTGCGCCGAATGTGAAACGAACGGCCAGCTTCCGATGATCCACGTCGATTATGTGGACCGCTTTTTCACCACGCAAACCTCGGTGCAGATCTGCATGCATTGCGAGGACCCCGTGTGCGCCAAGGCCTGCCCGGCCGACGCCATAACCAAGGATGAGTTCGGCATCGTGCATACCGCGAACACGGCGCGTTGCATTGCCTGTTCCAATTGTGTGAACGCCTGCCCCTTCGGTGTGCCAAAGAAGATTGAGCCGATGGATCTCATGATGAAATGCAACATGTGCTACGACCGCACCAGCGCGGGCAAGAAACCCATGTGCGCCACGGTTTGCCCCAGCGGCGCGCTCTTTTACGGTACACGGGAGGAGATGGGCAAGCGGCGCCCGAACAGCACGCCTGTCAACCAGTTCCGTTTCGGGAAACAAAGCGTGAAAACCAAGGTCAATATCATGATGCCCAAAGGCGCCACGGAACTCGTGGTGGATGAATTATGAATCCAGCTCCATTCCCTGACAAACCTGATTACGAAGTCGATTTTCCAATCGAACGCGTAGAAGCCGAACACGTCTCGCGCCGCGAATTCGCGAAGTTTTTATGTTTGGTTTCCGGCGGCATGGCGGTTGGCAGTGGCTGGGTCGCCGTCAAAGATAAAATCTTCCCCCGTCGCCAACTGGAGGGGGAACTCTTCGTCTGCAACACATCGGAAGTCCCGCTTGGCGGCACCCGCGGATTTACGGCGCCGGGATCGAAGACTCCTTATATCCTGATCCACCTCAACGATGGAACCTGGCGCGCGTACGAGCAGAAATGCACGCATCTGTCCTGCGCGGTTTATTACCAGCCCAAGGCCGACAAGATCGAGTGTCCCTGCCACAATGGCTGGTTCGACGCCCGCACAGGCGCTGTCCTGCAAGGCCCGCCGCCGCGTCCGCTTCCGCATTTGGAAGTTATTTTGAAAGACGAAAACATCTACGTCAGGGAACCCCATGCGGCGTGAATTATGAGCACCTTTCGTGAAGCTCAACGGCAGGCGCACCCTTCCAAGACTAATACGCTGTTGCTCGGTGTGATTTGCGTGTTGATCCTCATCCTCACCCTGCAAATCTGGCTCCTGACCGCAGCCTTGAACCAGTCCCTTGAAGGCGGCAATATGTTGAAATGGCTGGCCTTTTGGGCGTCACTTGCGCTTTTCCTGAGCGGCGCCGCCCTGTTGCAATATCTTCCCACCCCGCTGCGGGTTCCATTGCGGGCGCCGGTTCAAGAGGCGTTCCCGCAGGCCGCGTTGGCCTGGCGTACGCTGGGAATCAGCGCCGTGAGCCTGGCCCTGGCGTTTTCCGTCTGGTTCATGTGGTCGGCTATTCCTATACGCCTGAACGAGGCTGGCTTCAGGCTGTCGCGCCAGC
>JAQTNW010000008.1 GCA_028713655.1 Candidatus Methylacidiphilales bacterium
AGCGCCGGGCTTCTGAATCTCTCGAATGCGCTCGCCCTCCAAAACAGCACATTGGCGGCCAACAGCGCCTTTACAAACAGCGGCATCATCTTTTCCTCCACTGTGTCCGGCAACGCCTTCACTCTCGGCGGGCTGACTGGCAGCGGCAACCTCGCCCTTCAAAACAATGCCTCCACTCCCGCAGCCATCACCCTGTCGGTCGGGAATAACGGCAGCAGCACGACCTATTCCGGCGTGTTGAGCGGGCCCGGATCCCTGGTCAAAGTCGGTGCTGGAACGCTCATACTTACCGGTTTCAACACCTATGCCGGCTCCACCACGATCAGCGGCGGTACGCTGCGCTTGAAAGCACCGCCGATTTTGCCCACAGGCCTGAAGATCATGCCCGTCGGGGACTCAATCACATTCGGCTACAACGGCACCAATGCCGGTTATCGCGGACCGCTTTACAACCTGCTCAAGAATATTGCGCCGGGCCTTCTCTATGTTGGAAGTTCCGTCCAGGGGAATGTCACGGTGACCGGTCCGCAAATGTTGCCTCTGGACCAGCGCCATAACGAGGGGCACAGCTCCTATACCATTTCAGACATCAATAACAACCTGGACGGATTGGATCTCACCGAGTTTAACATATATGGCGGCGCGGAACGTGACCCCAATGGCGGGCACTGGCTCGACGGGGTCGCAGATACCAACAGCCCGAACTATCGTCTTCCTCTCTATCCCGACATCATCACCCTGATGATCGGCACCAACAACACCAATGATACAGATCGGGCCGCGGTCCAAACCCAGTTGCACGCCCTCATCACGAAAATCACCACGATGCGCCCAAATACCAAACTCATCGTCGCTCAGATCACCCCGTCCACCCGGCCCAACGTCGTCAGCTACAACGCCGCCGTGGCAAGCGAGGTCGCGAGCTTTCAGGCTGCCGGCAAACAAGTCAGCATGGTCGATCTGTACACCAATTTCCCGACGGGAGGGCTTACCGGCGACGGAATACACCCTAACGATACGGGCTTCAATTTTATGGCGAACCAATGGTATAACGGCATTCTCGCCGTCGTCACCCCCGTCGGCAAAGGTGTTTCCTCTTCCCTTCCCACGACTTCGCCCGTGGCCATCGCAGGTGGAGCCACCTTGGATCTGGATGGCGCTCAAGCCGCTGTCTGCCAGATTTCCGGAAGCGGCACCCTCATGCTCGGAAGCGGTGGGATTCTCACCGCCGTCAATACGGCCGGAAATGACACGACCTTTTCCGGTCCAATCTCAGGTTCCGGAAATCTGATCAAAACGGGCACCGGGACCTGGACCCTCACCGGATCCTGCAATTATACCGGCACAACACAGATCTCAGGAGGCGTGCTCAATCTCAGTGGCACACTTGCAAACAACAGCACTTTCGATGTCTTCAGCGGTGCGACACTAAACCTGGCCGGCGGCACGATCACAACCAACTCGATTCACATCCACAGCGGCGGCGCCTTAAGCGGTACCGGCACCATCAATGCCACCATCATCAATGATAACAGCCCTTACAACGCCTGGAAGAATCTGAAGTTCTCATCGTCAGATCTTGCCGACCCGGCAATCAGCGGGGACACCGCAGATCCGAACCGCGACGGCATTCCAAACCTGCTGGCATACGCGCTCCATCTCGAGCCCAAGAACCCAAACACGGGCGGTTTCCCCGTCGCAGGGGAAACCAATGCAGGCGGGAACAATTACCTCACGCTCAATTACACCCAGCTCAACTGGGTGACCGAAATCAACTATCTCGTGGAAGTATCCAGTGACTTGGCCACATGGAATTCCGGCCCCCCTTACACGGCTCTTGTCAGCTCATTAGACAACGGCGATGGCACCAGTACCGTCGTGGCACAAGACCTGACGCCGATGAACGCCGCAACCAAACGGTTCATCCGCCTGAGAATAACAAAGCTTTAGCAACCAAATTCGCAAAACACAACACATCCGGATTCAATATAAGCCTTCTTGCTCCTTGAGCTGCCGAACCCGGCAAATTTTGCAAACAAAGTTCAGGACTTTCTTGATTTGGAAAAGACAGAACATGGAAACAACCGCCGAAAAGTCAAAGATATCCATTGAGGAGTCACGAGAGGCCATTGTTTTTGAATAGGGCACCATTCATTCTTATGAGCTTGTTGAAAACCATGCCACTGAACGTATTTTTATGATCCGAGATCCTATCGCTATTGATCCTGCACGGCTTCCCTCGCGCCTTCTGGCCTCCGGTGCGCGGATGCCCGCCATCGGGTTGGGCACCTTCGGCTCCGACTCGGTCAGCGGCGAGGTTATTGCCGAAGCGGTATTAGATGCCGGACACCTCGGTTACCGGCACTTCGATTGTGCCGCCGTTTACTCCAACGAGCATCTGATCGGCCCTGCTCTTAAAAAACTTATCGCCGACGGAGTGAAACGGGAGGAACTTTGGATCACCTCGAAATTGTGGAATGACAAACACGGCGAGAAGGATGTCATTCCGGCATTCCACCAATCGCTGAAAGACCTTCAACTCGACTATCTGGATCTCTATCTGGTACATTGGCCCTTTCCGAATTTTCATCCGCCCGGCTGTGATGTGAATTTCCACGACCCCAACGCCAAACCTTACATTCATGAGAAATTCATGAGCACATGGCGACAGCTCGAAAAATTGGTGGATCGAGGCCTCGTCCGCCATATCGGCACTTCGAACATGACAATTCCCAAACTCAAACTCGTTTTGCGCGACGCCCGGATTCGTCCCGCATGCAACGAAATGGAACTTCATCCTCATTTTCAACAGCCCAGGCTTTTTGCCTATGTCAGGGAGCAGGGCGTCGAGCCCATCGGTTACTGTCCGCTCGGTTCACCGGGCCGACCTGAACGTGATCGCACGCCGGAAGACACTTCGCCCACGGAAGATCCTGTCATTCTAGATATTGCGAAGGCGCATGGCGTTCATCCTGCCGAGATTTGTTTGAAGTGGGCCGTGCAACGCGGCCAGACGCCCATTCCGTTCTCTGCCAAACGGCGCAACTACCTTGCCAACTTGCGTGCGGTGACGCAGGATCCGCTCACGGACATCGAAATGAAAGCAATTGCCAGGCTCGACCGCAACTGCCGCCTGATCAAAGGCCAGGTCTTCTGCTGGAAGGAAAACCAATCCTGGGAAGATCTCTGGGACGTCAACGATGTCATTACTCCTGCTTAACCCTAACCAAATTTATGCCCACTCCAACCCTCCCCGATCAAATGCAAGGTGCCATTCTCCCCGGCAACAGCACCACCAAACTTGAATGTTTTGCCGTCCCCACTCCCGGACATGGCGAAGTTCTGATCCGCATGAAAGCCTCCACGATATGCGGCTCCGACATCCGCTGCATTTACCATGAACACCTGGGCAAGGGGCCCGAAGGATATCAGGGAGTGATTGCAGGCCATGAACCCTGCGGCCAAATCGTCAAGGTCGGCCCCGGTTGCCGGGAATTCAGGGAAAAGGATCGCGTGATCGTTTATCACATTTCCGGCTGCGGTGTCTGCAATGATTGCCGCCGCGGCTACATGATCTCATGCACCAGCGAAAAGTATAGGCGCGCGTACGGCTGGCAGCGCGACGGCGGCATGGCACAATACCTTCTGGCCGAGGAAAAGGATCTGGTACATCTTCCTGACGAACTTTCCTATGCGGATGGCGCGCAGGTGGCCTGCGGCTTTGGCACCGTTTATGAAGGGTTGGAAAAAATCGGCATCAGCGGCAATGACGCGGTGCTTATCACCGGCCTTGGCCCGGTCGGCCTGGCCACGGCCGCACTCTGCCGCAAGCTGGGCGCATCGAAGATCATCGGCATCGATGTCGTTGAGGATCGGATGAAGCTCGCCCGCGATCTGAACCTTTGCGATGAAACTTTGAAATCAGGCCCGGACAATGTTGAGGAAGTGCGAAAGCTGACCGGCGGCCACGGCGTCGAGCGGGCGGTTGATTGCTCCGCCCATCCGGCGGCGCGGGCCACGGCCATTCGCGCCACGCGCAAGTGGGGCCGCATCGTTCTTCTTGGCGAAGGCGGCAAACTTGAGATCAATCCGTCCCCCGACATGATTCACGACCAGAAAACGCTTTACGGCTCGTGGGTCACCTCCATCTGGCGGATGGAGGAACTCGTCGAGCGGCTCGTGCGCTGGAAGTTGTATCCCAGCGAACTCATCACGCACCGTTTTGCCATCGATCAGGTTTCCGAAGCCTATGCGCTCATGGCCTCGGGCAAATGCGGCAAGGTGGCGGTTTGTTTTGACGAGGAACTCTCGAAAGCCTGAACCAAGCCACCAGCAACGAGAGGCAGCCATTAACAGCGCGATGGCCATGCGCCCCTGCAAATTCGCCTACGGTTTAAAAATCCAACCTGAAGCAGAAAAATTCAGTCCGACTCCCAGACTATAAAATACATGAGACATGATCCCCAAAGTCATTCTCGATGCCACAGAGCAATCCCGATTCATCGAAGGATGTTTTTTCCAGCGCTGGCTTTGCCCGGGTTGGCCTGTGCCGCCTTGGTTTCGACAGGTTTCGCGCAGGGGACAAATTCCGGCACCGGCAAGACCCTTATCGATTATTTTCTTCCGATGCCCATCGAGGGCTCCCTGGTGTCTGATGTCTGGGGTGCTCCCGGTGTTTTCCCGCGCGATCCAAAGAACGGCCTTGAAGATGTAACCATGAAAAAGTGGTGCTATTGGGACGGGCAGATTATCAAGGGAACGGATGGCAAATATCACATGTTCGCCAGCCGCTGGAACCAGGCCCGGGGCCATTTCGGTTGGACCGGTTCCGTGGCTGTACACGCGGTCAGCGACAACGTCATTGGGCCTTATGTGGACAAAGGGCTTTGCTGGCCGGATAATCTGAGTGGGAAAGGCCACAATGTGACGGCACTTGTCCTAACAGATGGCAGTTATGCCATTCTTGTCAGCGATACAAGGCCTGGTGATGTTTTTGTTTCCAAATCGCTGGATGGCCCCTGGAAGATGCTGGGCTCGATTCGGGTGGATGCAAACGGGTTCCGCAGGCCGTCCATGCAAAACCTGAGCATTATGGTTCGTCCGGATGGCGACTACATGATCGTACCCCGCTCAGGCGCCATTCTGATCAGCAAGGACGGCATCCTGGGACCCTACAAGGTCCAGGGACCCTCCATCTATCCACAAATTCCCGGTTTGCCGGGGAGCAACCTGGAGGACCCTGTTGTTTGGTACAGCGGCGGTTTGTATCATATTATTGTCAATTGCTGGAACCAGCGAAAGGCATTTCATCTGACGTCATCCGACGGCATTAACAACTGGACCAACAGGGGATCGGCTTACGATCCACTCAAGGATTTTCTCCGTTATACGGATGGCACGCTCAACCATTGGGATAAGATGGAACGTCCTGGGGTGCTCATTGAAGACGGACATGTGACTCATTTTACATTTGCCGTAGTGGATGTTCCAAAAAAGGAGGAATTGGGAAACGATATGCACGGCAGCAAGGTTATCGTTGTTCCATTCGACGGCGCAGCCCTCGATCGCGATCTGCAATCCGCCGCCGATCGTGCATTAAAAGCGCCGCAACCGGCTGTTTCCCTGGGCGTTGACTCCCAATGCCGCACAGGACTTTGACTTTTAACCCTGCTTCAACCTATAAAATTACAGCAATAATAATGAAAAAGAACCCAAGTGTCGCCCCGGAAGAATTCAAGCTCATCGGCGAAGCTCCACCTCCGCCTTCAGCATTGACGTTGTGGTATCGCCAACCCGCCGCTCGCTGGCTGGAGGCCTTGCCGGTCGGCAATGGGCGCCTGGGCCTGATGGTGTTTGGCGGCGTCGTGGAAGAACGGCTCGAACTCAACGAAGCCACATTCTGGTCCGGCGCACCCAGCGATAAGAACGACAATCCGCTGTCGTGCGACGCTTTCACCCGGATTCGCGAATTATTCAAGGCTGGGAAGTATGATGAGGCGGAACCCCTGATCCATAATATGTTGGGCCGCAAGCTCAACTTCGGCACAAACCTGCCGGCTGGACACCTCTTGCTGAGACAGTGCGGAACGAGCGGCGAAGTCCGCGATTACCGGCGGGAGCTTGACCTTGAGCAGGCCCTCGCACGAGTGTCCTTTACAGCCAACGGCGTACGGTTCCATCGTGAAGTTCTGGCGAGCCATCCGGATGGCGTGGTGGTGCTGCGGTTGAGCGCAGATCGTCCGGGTGCCATCGGTTTCACACTGCACTACGGCAGCGAGCGGCTCCCTTGGACTGCAAGGGTTCAGGGCAACGATACACTGACGGTCACGGGTCATGCCTTTGAGGCGAAACACAGTGACGGCAAGAGTGGTGTGTCATTTCACGCGATGGTCCGGGTATTGACGGAAGGCGGAACCGTGACGTCCGGAGAGGACACTCTGTGTGTCGCCGGCGCCAATACGGCAACGGTGTTCATCGACTTGAACACAGATTTCCAAGGGCGCAATCCGGCGGAATCATGCGCCGGAAATATTGCTTCCGCAGTGCGCAAAAGCTGGACCAGTTTACATTACGCTCATGTGGCCGATCATCAGCGGTTGTTTCGCCGCGCTACGATGGATCTTGGAGGCGCGAATGCAACCAATCTTCCGACAGATGTGCGTTTGAAAGCCCTGCGCAATGGCAAAGCCGATCCGCAACTCGCCGTCCTTTTCTTTCAATACGGCCGTTATCTGACCATTGCGGGCTCGCGGGAGGATTCACCGTTGCCGATGCACCTGCAGGGAATCTGGAACGACGGTCTGGCAGCAGACATGGGTTGGACATGCGACTATCATCTGAATATCAATGAACAGCAGAATTACTGGGCAACCGAAATCTGCAACCTGAGCGAATGCGGCCAGCCACTGTTTCGTTTCATCGAGTCATTGCAGGCATCCGGGCACCTAACCGCGCAAAATACCTATGGCATCAAGCACGGATGGGTTTGCCATCACGTGACCAATCCATGGGGTTTTACCGCTCCTGCCTGGGGATTGTGGTGGGGACTCCATGTAACCGGCGGAGTCTGGATTGCCACCCACCTCTGGGAACATTGGCTGTTCTCGCGCGACCGCGGATTTCTTGCCGGGTGTGCCTATCCAGTCCTCAAGGGCGCCGCCGAGTTCTTTCTCGATTATCTCTATACCGATCCTTCCACGGGGTACTTGCTGACCGGCCCATCCGTTTCCCCTGAATGCGGGGGTGAAACGACTCCCGGTGCAACACATGACCGGGCGTTGATCTTCGAACTTTTCAGCCAGTGTATCGAAGCCAGCCTGGCACTTGGAACGGATGCCGATTTCCGGGCACGGGTCGAGTCGGCACTGGCAAAACTCCCGCCCTACAAGGTCGGGCGCAACGGCCAGTTGCAGGAATGGCTCACGAAGGATGACGGGGGCGAGACCAATCATCGCCACACCAGCCATCTGGTGGGGCTGTTTCCACTGGCGCAGATTACTCCCATTAACACTCCGGAACTGGCGAGTGCCGCGGAACAATCCCTGCAACTCCGCATGCAGCGGCCGGATTGGGAGGATGTCGAGTGGAGCGCCAGCAACAGCATCTGCTACTACGCCCGTCTCGGCAACGGCGAACTGGCCCATAAGAACCTGCTCCACCTGATGACCGAGGACACGGACATGGATTTGCTCACTTTTTCACGCGCTGGCGTTGGTGGCGCGCAACACAATATCTTCGCCATTGATGGAAATACTTCCGGCACAGCCGGAATTGCCGAGATGTTGCTGCAATCTCATGCCGGTGAAATTAAACTTCTTCCCGCGTTGCCGAAAGCCTGGCCGAACGGTTCCATCAAAGGCCTGCGCGCGCGCGGCGGTTTTACCGTGGACATCGAATGGAAGGATGGCAGGGTCGCGAGCTACCGCATCGCTTCACCCAATCCCACCGAAGTGAAAGTCCGCATGAATGGTGAAACCAAGACCGTCAAAGCCGAAAAGCAATGAGACGGAATGGCCAACATTATGCAATCCATTAAATAAGATGAATTCCTCCCAAAAGGGTATGTTCATCGCGAAGAATGGCCAGAATCTGTTCTTCACCTTCATTCTCGTCAGTTCGCTGTTCCTCCTCTGGGGATTTTGCAACGGAATGATCGACGTGATGGACAAGCATTTCCAGGAGGAACTGCACCTGACCCTGTCGCAATCGGCCTGGGTGCAATTTGCCCATTATCTAGGTTATTTCCTGATGGCATTGCCAGCGGGATGGCTGGCCACCAAGCTGGGTTACAAGGGCGGCATCATCGCGGGCCTGCTGATGGTTGGCATTGGCGGGTTTTGGTTTATTCCGGCAACGTACATCGCGCAATTCTGGGCATTTTTGTTAGGCGTCTGTTTTATTGCGGCGGGCCTCACCTTCCTTGAAACGATCGCCAACCCTTATACCACCGTGCTCGGCCATCCGCACTACGCGGCAACCCGCATCAACCTTGCCCAGTCCTGCAACGGCATCGGCTGGATTTTCGGCCCGATTGCCGGCGGCATGTTTTTCTATTCAACTGACGCCGCAGGAAACAGCACCGGCAGCCAGACACTCTGGATCCCCTATGCAGGCGTTGCGGTCGTGGTGGTGGTCCTCGCAGGCATCTTCTACTTTGCCAACGTTCCCGATATCAAAACAGAGGACGACTACCGTTTGGACGATTCGGGGCCTGGAACCTCGCGCTCCATCTGGTCGCATCCGCACTTCGTACTGGCAGTCGCCGCGCAATTTTTTTATGTGGCCGCACAGGCCGGCATCTTCAGCTTTTTCATCAACTACATGACTTCCCAGGTCCCCGCCATTCCTGCGTCATGGAATACGGGTCTGCTGCGGGGCTGGTTTGAAGCCAATCAAGCCGGAATCTTCCACATCACCAACAAAGGAGCATCGAATCTCGCATCGCTCGGCTTTCTTTTCTTTCTGGCCGGTCGCTTTACCGGCGCCGGCATTCTCAGAAAAATCGAGGCGCACAAGGTGCTGGGCCTTTATGGACTCCTTAATGTCATCGTCACTCTTCTGGTTTTCTGCAAACTCGGATGGCTATCAGTAGCCTGCGTCTTCCTGAGCTACTTTTTCATGTCGATTATGTTCCCCACGATCTTCGCGCTTGGCATTTTCGGCCTCGGTGTGCGGGCGAAACAGGCCTCTGCTTATATCGTTATGGCAATCATGGGCGGCGCCCTGCTTCCCAAGCTGATGGGCCATATCGCGGATGTCTATGACATGTCCCGCGGCTTCATCGTCCCAATGGCTTGCTTCGCATTTGTTGCGTTCTATGGCTTCAACTGGCCCCGCTTCAGCGGATTTAAGGGCATGGTTTCCATAAAACCGCCTTCCTCCGTGCGCTTGCCTCCGTGAGGGAAAAGGCGGAATGGCTGCCCTGTTGCCGCGGCCCAGGACAGCCATCATTCTAATTATAATTGGCATTGCCTTTCCAGCGATAAATCAGGAAATATCCAACAATTCCGTCTATTCCAATTCGATGCGTTAAAATATTTTTAGCGCTTGCTTGCAATACGGTTTCCGTTCGGGAGGATGCCGAACGGTGCGGCCGGGACGGTCGCGCTCCTGTAAGTCAGAAGAGCCACTCCCCGCCGATTCCATTGCGGTCCAAATTTGTTATGTGACGAATACAGGCAACCTGGTTTTTATCTGTGTGAATCCGTGTTTATCCGCGGTTCAACCAAGCCTGCGCCGGTATTTGGCTCTAATGCAAGCCGGTGGCGCAGTCGTTGCAGCCGGAAATCTGCCTGAAAAAGTCGTTGCCTTTGTCATCAACCAAAATAAAGGCGGGAAAATTTTCCACTTCGATTTTCCAGACCGCTTCCATGCCAAGCTCGGGGTACTCGAGCACTTCGACTTTTTTGATGTTCTCCCTGGCCAGGATGGCCGCCGGCCCGCCGATTGAACCCAGATAAAATCCGCCATGCTTCTTGCAGGCTTCTGCGACCTGGGGGCTGCGGTTGCCTTTTGCGATCATCACCATCGACCCCCCCTTGGCCTGGAACAAATCGACGTAGCTGTCCATCCGGCCCGCGGTGGTGGGGCCGAAGGAACCCGAAGGCAGGCCTTTGGGGGTTTTGGCGGGACCCGCGTAATAGACCGGATGATTTTTGAAATAATCCGGCAGCTCGCCGGTGCTGTCGAGGCGCTCCTTGAGTTTGGCGTGCGCGATGTCCCGGGCCACGACGATGGTTCCACTCAAGGACAATGGCGTGGTAACCGGGTGTTTGGACAGTTCGGCCAGTATCTCCTTCATCGGCCTGTTCAGGTCGATCCGTATGGATTTTCCGCTGAGATCGAGCCGGCGGAATTTTTCGGGAATATAGCGGCCGGGATTGGTTTCCAAACGCTCCAGCCAGAGGCCGTCCTTGTTGATTTTGGCTTTGATGTTGCGGTCGGCCGAGCAGGAGACGCCGATGCCGATCGGACAGGATGCGCCGTGGCGCGGGAGCCGGATGACCCTGACGTCCAAAGCAAAATATTTCCCTCCGAACTGGGCCCCGATGCCGCAGGCGCGGGCGGCCTCCAGCATTTTTTCTTCCATCTCCAGATCCCGGAAGGCCTGGCCGTGTTCGTTTCCCCGGGTCGGGAGCGCGTCGAGATATTTCGTGGAGGCGAGTTTGACGGTCTTGAGGCAGGTCTCGGCCGAGGTGCCTCCGATGACGAAAGTGAGGTGGTAGGGAGGGCAGGCCGCGGTGCCGAGGGTCTTCATTTTTTCCGTGAGAAATTTTTCAAGTCCCCCGGGAACGAGGGTCGCGCGGGTTTCCTGGTAGAAATAGGTTTTGTTGGCGGAACCGCCGCCTTTGGAGACAAACAGGAAGCTGTACTCGGAGCCTTCCGTGGCATAGATGTCGATCTGGGCCGGGAGATTGGTTCCGGTATTTTTTTCCTCATACATGGTGAGCGGAGCGTTCTGGGAATAGCGCAGATTTTCCTCGGTGTAGGTTTTGTAAACCCCCTTGGAAAGTTCTTCCTCGTCGTTGCCGCCGGTCCAGACCTGCTGGCCTTTCTTGCCCATGATGATGGCGGTGCCGGTGTCCTGACAGAATGGAAGAATTCCCTGGGCGGAGATTTCAGCGTTGCGAAGCAGCGTAAGCGCAACCGTGCGGTCGTTTTCCGAGGCGGCGGGATCGTCAAGAATCGCGGCCACCTGTTTCAAGTGCGCGGGGCGCAGCATGAACGCAATGTCCTTAAAAGCCTGATTGGCCAGATAGGACAACGCCCCGGGTTCAATTTTGAGGATGGGCTGGCCTTCAAATGACCCGGCTGAAACGAAGTCATTGGTGAGAAGCCGGTATTCAGTTTCGTCTTTGCCGAGTGGGAAGGGTTTTTGATAATGGAAGGGTGGAGTTGGCATGGAGAGGGGTTTCCGTATTAAAAAATTAAAATAAAGTTCGCAGCGATATTAGCCGACCGGATATAAAAAATCCAGCAGCATTAGTTTGGCTATCCGGATTTTTACCTTAAGAAATCATTCTGCGCATTCCTAAGCCTTTAACACTTCCCGGTATAATCCATTTGAATTGGCAAAATCGCTGATTTGAGTATCATCTTGCCTTTCTGCTATATTGATTTGGACTAAAAACATGATCCGCCAAGTGCTCAAATCCAAGATTCACCGCGCCGTGGTGACGGACGCCAACGTCAACTACGAGGGGAGCATCACGATTCCTGAGGATTTGATGCAAGCCGCCGACCTCTGGGAAGGCGAAAAAGTGCTGGTGGCTTCCATTACGGGTGGTTCCCGGCTCGAAACGTACGTGCAAAAAGGCCCCATCGGTTCCGGAGCCATTGTCATCAACGGAGGCGCCGCCCATCTCATCCACAAAGGGGAACTTGTTTCCATCATGGCGTTTGCCCTTTCGGAAAAGCCCCTTTCATCCAAGCGCATCCTGTGCGACAGCCACAATCGAATTGTAAAATAGGAACGAAACAGGCTGCCTCCCGCGGGATTTGTGCGGCAGGAACAGCTTTTGAAAGAGGGAGCTAAGTGGGCATGACAATATCCAAGGACAATTCCAGGATTTTCGTTGCAGGCCACATGGGCATGGTGGGATCTGCCATTGTGAGAGCCCTCAAAAAGAAGGGAAACCGGGACATCCTTACCCGGACACGACAGGAACTGGATCTTGCCGACCCGGCAGCGACCCTGCGTTTCCTGGAAAAAGAAAAACCCGCAGCCGTCATCATTGCCGCCGCGCGCGTGGGCGGCATCAAGGCCAACTCAGACTTCCCGGTGGAATTCCTGCTGGATAACCTGAAGATCCAGAACAGTCTGATCGAAGCCTCCTATAAAACGGGGGTAAAGAAGCTTCTTTTTCTCGGCAGCTCCTGCATTTACCCGAAGCTCGCCCCCCAGCCCATCAAAGAAGAATCGCTTCTCACGTCAGAGTTGGAACCCACGAACGAGGCCTACGCCATCGCAAAAATCACCGGTATCAAGCTTTGCCAGGCCTTTCGCCGGGAATACGGGTGCAATTTCGTATCGGCCATGCCCACCAATCTATACGGAACCGGCGACAATTATGATCCCGAGACCTCACATGTTCTGCCCGCAATGATAGGCAAATTCCACCGGGCCAAACAGGCCGGAGAAAGGGAAGTGGCGCTATGGGGCACGGGCAACCCGAAACGGGAATTTTTGCATTCTGACGACCTGGCGCAAGCCTGTGTGCTTCTGCTTGAAAAATATAACGACGCGGCGCCGATCAATGTCGGCTGCGGCGAGGACGTCAGCATCCGCGAACTGGCGGAGCTGATACGTGAAATCGTGGGCTTCTCAGGCGCAATCCGTTGGGATACAAGCAAGCCGGACGGCACTCCGCGAAAACTCCTGGATATCTCGCGCATCAAAGCATTGGGCTGGTCGCCCCGGATCGGCCTTGCAGACGGGGTACGAAAAACCTACGAGGAATTCAAGGCGTTGCAAAATCGTTAGCCTGTATATTTCTTTTTACTTTGCTTGGCAGATGCCATGAAATAACATGTCACCTTCATAACTGGCGATCGTTGCTGAGGGACGCCTGTTCATTGAAAGAATGGATTGATTATAGATGCCGGGCTTTTTAATTCGGGTTGTCCCAAGGTCTGTCTGGCCAGAAGAGCAATTTTCTCCTTCGACTCTGGGGGCCAGGCTGTGTCGTGGAGGGCGGCGTAAGCCGCCAGTTTATTGAAGACTGTATCACGGTTGTACGGATTGGAGATGGCGAGGGCCACCGTCAAGGCTTCGGCGGGGTGATCCATGCCAAGCAGCGTTTGCATCTGGCAGAGGGACGCCTCCTCTTTTACGTCGAGCGCCGTAGTCATATCAGGAGAGAGCGTCTGTCCCAATTGGTCGAGAAGTTCCTGGGATTCTTTCCAACGGCCAGCTTCGATCAATTTCCGTTCCACCGACAGCAGAAAATAGGCTTTATCGGAAGGCGTTTCCATTTTGGCCGCCAATCGATTGGCCAGATCGATGTGTAAATTTTCACAGATGGCATTTTGGAGATCCTCCAAGCGCGCGTCTCCGATGCCATTTTGCTCGATGACGGACATGGCGGCTTCCGCATAGGTCCTTGACGCAGCTTTGTTCGATTTGGCGTTGTCCTTTGCCACTCCGCCAAGCACCGCAATTTGCTTTGAGGGGGTGTCGCCAGCGCCAGCCAAGGCAGCGGGAAGTCCTTTTGGGGCCAGTTGATCATCGAGATCCATGGCCATATCCCACAAAGTCTGGCTTTGTGTCTGAAAAAAGGATTTTAATTTTTCAGGGGTGGCATCCGGCGGTGGCGTAGCCAGGAGTTTGGAGTAGAGTTTGCGCGCCAGATCGTATTTTTTGTTCCCCCACTTTGCGCTATTCCACGCGGCCAGTATCAATTCCTTTTCCAAAAAGAGGGTAAAGGCCTCCTTTTCAGCGTATTCCTCGGCCTTGCCGGCATGCACAATCGAACTCAGCATGGAACGCTCGGCGTCCTCCAAGCTTTTGGTGTCATCATCTCCCTTGATTTGGGAATAGGCATTTTCAGCGTCCTTGATCCATGTGACGGTCAACGGGTACGCCTCGGGGTCTTTGTTTGTGAGAGCGGCTTCAAGAATTTCACCGCGAATGAGGAGCGTTTTGAGCAGCCCCAAACCCGGCGGGATTTGAGGGAGCGTCTGTGTGATGCCGTTTTTTACTACGGACTGGCCTAATTCCAATTTCAACGCCTCGTTATAGAGGAAGTCAAAAGTATGGGCCGGTATTTGTGCCCGGGAGCGTTCCAATTCCATGCTGGTGTAATGACTTCCCTTGGCTTTGATTTCACTCATAACGTTAAGTGCATCTGGATGCTTCTCCGCATATTTATGCATCAAGGTTTCATAGGTCAGGATGGCTGCATCATAATAGCGGACGGCTTCCTCATTGCTTTGTTGCCGGGCTGTCTTTTGCAACCAATAGATCGCCTCCATTTCCATGCCGATATGGGACTCCGGCTGGTCCGGCTCCGAGCCTTCATCATCCTCGCCGCTTTCGGACTTGAATAAATCGGCGACGGATTCGTTGGCGAGGTTGGAGCGCATAACGGCATCGGCACAGGCATATTGATCCACATTGAGCAAATCTCTCACAATTGAATAGCGGTATTCCGAGCTTGGCCGGAACAGACTTTTCGGGGGATTTGCCTTGATGAACGTTGCGAGCTGTTCCACTGCGGCGGTGTTGCCATCCTTCCGGCATTGCTCAATTGCGCTGGTACAAGCTTGAATGCGGTCAATTCCGTCCCTTTCATATCCGGCAATTTTTAGCGCGGCGGGGAGATCGCCCGTGTCGATCATCGTATGGAAACAGTAGAGATTGTCGTAGAGATAATACAGTGGTTTGGCTGCTTTGGAGACCACGGCGAGCACTTTTTCATATTCGGCGGCGGCCTTGTCGTGTTTTTTTGCCTTGGCGTAAGCCGCACCTAAACGCCAGTGGATGGATATTTCCCCCGTGGGGGAGAGCGGGAGTTTCATGGATTCAAGTGCTGAAGCCGAAACGTCAGGATCGTCTTCCTTGATGAGCGGAAGTGAAACTTGCGTTGCAATGTCCTGAAAGTCATCCTCTGAAATTGGCACAAGGCGGGCCTTGTCCACCAAGCCCCTCTTTAACAGGTCTTCGATCAGGCTCGTTCTCGTCGCCAAGGCGGTTTCGGGTTGATTGGCGAGTGCGATGGCCCAATCGACCGTCGCGGCGGCGCTTTCGGGGATCTTTGAATCGGAGCCTGAAAGTTTGGAAACAATTTTTTCAGCCAGTCCCGCCTGTTGGGAAGGTGGGAGTAATTTGGCCAACGCGAGAGCCTTGTCCCATTTTCCATCCTTGGCCAATAAAAGCGCGGTATTCCCATGTTCCGAAAAGTCGTGCCGCACATCATTGGATTTGAGAGCAAGGAGGTTATTGAGGAGAAAGAGGTTCTCGGTCAGCACCCGCGTTTCCAAAGACAGGAGGGTGTCGCTGAGGAATTTGTCCGGCGGCATGCCTGCCACGGTCGCCCTATTCTGCAGCAAATCCGAGGCCAGTGGAGCCTGCGGGGATTTTTGGGTGATATCGACCAGCGCCTGCGTGGCGCTCAAATAAAGTTTGAGAGCTCCGACTGTGTCACCTGACTTGTCGGCCACGGCGGCATCCGCGCACAATTTTTGGCTGCGCGCGAAGGCTGCGTTTGCCAGTGTAACATGGATTGTGGCCGGATCGGGGAGTTTGGAATTGAGAAAGGCCGTCACCTCTGCGTCGCTTCTAATGGCAATGATGCGTCCGGTTTCCTTGCCTTGCTGGAGAACAAGCAAGGTTGGGATGGTCTCCACATGGAAACGTTCCGAGAGGGGGCCTGTTCCGGAAGCGGAAGCGTCCACCGCCAAAAATTGAAAACAGGGGTCGTAATACTCCCGAATATCTTTAAGAATGGGGCGATATCCTTGGGTAATTCCATCACCGTTGGAACCGGCTTTTGTCCAGCAGAAAAAAATGAGGACGGGCTTTTGTATATTTTGGGCTTTTGCATCAAGCTCGGCAGGCTTGAGAAATTCCCATCCGTCCGACTTGAGCAGATCCGCCGTGTCCGCCCGGAGAGACAGGTGAAGTGAGAGGAAGACAAGCAAAATGCAGGGAATCGATTTTTGCTTCATAAGGTTTAATTCAGGGTAAGTTCACTACTGTATCTGCCTGACAAGCCTGTCCGCTGATGACCGCTGTGGCATGAATGGAGATGCTTCCCGGTCCCTTGGAGTGTACGGTGATTTCACCGGAGGCACTGCCATCGGCGGCGATGTCGATGGCCCCGCCTCCAATGGCGTTTTGGTCAGTCGAGAACTGGCTTTTGTCGGCATCGTGGACGCTGAGGGCAATGGCTGCTTTGCCAAACCCGCCCGGCAATCCGGCGACCGTGGCGGTGATTTTCAATTTATATTCGGTGGCGCGGGCGTTTGGACCCAGGGTGGTGTTCACATTCTTATCAAGAACCTCCGCTTCGAGCTTGCTGAGGTTGGCGTCCTGCTTTGAAGGGGCCCACTTTTCGGGAACAACGCCGGAGGCGATTGCCCTGAAAAGATCAATATCGTTGACGCCTTCGGGCACCCGGGTTCCGGTTTCATTCAAAAATTGGCCCCAGGCCGGAGTGGAGTCAGCGATGAACTTTTTATAGGCATCCAAATTTTGCCGGGCCGCCATTCTGAGCTCGTTCTGCGTGGCGACAAGCTGCTTGTATTCATCGGGCGGATAGCGATGGCCCACATGCTGTGCATCAAATGCTTTCAAGGCGTTGTTGGAATCTTCAAAGGTCTGGGCAAGAGCGAGCGCTTGCTGTGCCATCCGGACCAGTTCAGGGGAAAATTTGCCGTTGAATGCTGGCCTGGAAGGGGCCGCAGGCTTCTGTTCTGTTCTCCCGGTTGTGTTTTGCAGGGTGGAGGAGACCGGCTTGCTTTGTTCCTGTTTTTGCACTTCTTCTTCCCGCTTCTTTTTAGCCTCAAAATCCCTCAGGAGCTGTCGGCGCTCCTCGGCCAGAGCATTGACCTTGATTCGGGCGGTTTCGTAATCCTTGGGCAGAGCGTCAAGTTTGGCCTGGTCATCGATAATAAGCTGTTGCAGGTTGCTGATGACCTTGAGATTGGCGGCGCGAACCTTTTCATCGCTTGTAAAAGACTTGAGCTGTGAGCGGGCCACCTTGATTTCCTGAGTCCAGAAGGCGGAATACTTGTCGTTCAAGTAACCCAGATATTCCAGCTTTTCCTTGATAATGGGGGCGTACTCGGCTTCGCTGCCGGCACCGGCGAACATTTGCGAGTCCAAGCTGAAAATTCCGTCCGGGCCGATGGGAATGGTATCTGCTCGGCAGAGCGCCATGGCAACCCAGAGGAATAGGGATAGAGTGGTAGATTTGGCTTTCATGGGTATGTCATGGATCGGGTGAGAGGAACAATAAATCGAGAAAGAGGCTTGCCGGAGCGCGACAGGCGAAGATGGAGGAAGGCCGCCGCGATTTTTTGGACGTAATATTCGCCCCATGAAGACTCCCCGTATGAAATTGAAAACATCCCCCTTCCCCTGGTGATAGATAATGGCGCCGTTTATATAAGCAGGCCTAATTTTTTCTATAAGTTCTCTGATTCGTTGACAAGATAAATAAGAGCTAAGATAGTCCTTGAATTCCAACTTATATGAGACAACTCCAAGGTTTGATCGTTTCAATTTTCTGTTTGCTTGGCACGGCCCATGTGCAGGCTGCCGAACCCGCTCCCACAACTGTAACATCGGCCAACCCAGCCGAAGGCAGCAACTGGGTGAATAGCATCGGGGTCGAAATGAAGTGGAATGAAAAAGGCTATTGGATGGCGGGTGACACGATGAAGCTGGAACAGGCCCGGAAAATCATCAACCTGCCGTCTGCGACAGAGTCTGCAAAAAGCCAAGGCAAGGATGCCGATTATTGGACTTCCCTCACATGTATCTCTGCTGAGCTGTTTTGTTCTTACCTGACCCTGTTGGAGCAAGCCAAAGGGCTGCCGACCGGCTTGGCCTATCATATCCCGAGCGGCGCGCAGTTGAATAACGTGGAACTAAATCTAAGCGAGTGGTCTGAGCCTGTACGCGAGGGGGGAGTCCATTTCGTGATATGCCCGCAGGGCAATTATACGGCAATACCTGCATTTGCATTTAGCGGGGGCCAGAATAGGGAAAGCACCGGAGAAGGTGTGGCCGCAGACTTTCTTGCCGGGGGCGGTACCGCCAAGGAGAGCCGCAAAGATGCGCATTTGGGATTTCGCCTTGTGCTGGAGAAAGCGGGGGCAGTTACATCTGGAGGCATGGGCACGTCTGGCAGTGACGCTGCTGCGGTGAAAATGGCGTTGGAAAAATCTTTTCTACCGAACAGCGCTGAGGATTGCTTCGCTCAAGGTTTGGATGACATGTCGAAAAAACGTTTAGACGAGGCCTTTCTGAATTTCAAAAAAGCCGCGGAAATGGACCCGAACAACGCCGACTATGCCAGCGCCGTGGGCGCCTGCTATGCGGACGGAACCGGCACCGCCAAAGATCCGGTGCAAATGGTGGTTTGGACTACAAAGGCGGCCTCGTTGGGGAAATCCAGCGCCCAATATTTTTTGAGCCGGATATATCGCGGCGGCTGGGGAATTCCTTCCAACCTACCCCTGGCAAACGAATGGCTGCAGAAAGCTGCGGATAAAGGCGACTCCGATGCCTTGAGCCATATGGCGAGCTTCTATATCGAGGGCATAAATGGCTTTCCCCAGGATTATGCCAAGGCCTACGAATGGGCCAAAAAGGGAGTCGGCTCGCGGCATTGCATCTATCTGTTGGGATTGCTCACCTGGAACGGCTGGGGTGTTACCAAAAATGAAGCAGAGGCACGACGCCTCTGGCAAAGCGCGGCAGATCTCGGAGACAACGCTGCCAAAAATGCGCTTGAAAAAAGTGCGGCCGCTCAATGAAACACGGCACAGGTCTAAATGAATTATCAGCCGACCAGTAAACAAGCTGAAACTGGCCACTGCGTTCCGCTCGGAAAGTGGAACGCAAGGCTTCTGACCGACATCAAGGCAGCAGACGGGCGGGAAGACTGCATCCGCTGCCACTATATATATGAGGTTTCCGACCCAGTTACCAAAAAAATTGTTTATGCGACTGCTTTGGAGGAGTCGCGCGCGATTCCCGGCATGCTGTTTTTGTGCGCCTTCCTCGGAGACAAACATGTCAATTTCGGCCGGTTTGAACCCGGGGCAGATGCGGACGCGTTTGTCGCCAAAGCCCGGGAAATGGCCTGTGTGCACTTGGGCGTCAGTGGAAATAAGGAATCTTCCATACAATTCAAATTCAGGGTCTTTCTCTGCTATCTTGACCCCATGGTTGCGGAGATGCTCCAAGGGCTGCTTTCCAAGGACAGGCCCAAGGACGAAATCGGGTATGTGGTGCAGGAACCCGACACCATTAATGCTGATAGTTCCAAAAGGGCCCGGACTCTAATGATCAAGGCTGGCCAGGCGCACCGGGGAGGGGCGATTGATCTGATTGTTCTCGGAGTCAATAATGCGTTTGAGCAGCCAACGGTACAATTTTTAGCTGGTATGCTACGCTGTCCCATTTGGGCAATACTGACTACGGAAACCGAAAATTTGGAAGAAAACCTGCGTAAAAGCGGAGTGTCAGAAGTTTTTCGACCGACAGAAATGAAAGCTCTGGAAATGGCTTTCAAAGAAAGACTGAAATGATACACATCGAAGCCCGTGCTTGTGACAACCGCCAAGGACACATTTGGGGAGGCCGCATGCCGTATTATTTTGAAAAATTGTTGTATTTGCAAATACCGCCTGATTTTGGTTTTGTTATTCATGCTGGTAGCGCCTACGGGCTGGCTTTACGCCCAAACAGAAACGGCAACTCCGAATCCACCCAAGTCCCTGCAAGCAACGACAACTGCGAGTCGCAAATTCAGTATTCTCGGACAGGTACAAAAACCGGGGTGCTATGAGATTCCGGCCAATACACATGTAAGCATCATTGATGCAATCTCACTGGCTGGGGGATACACACGAACGGCGGCCCAGAATTCCGTCACGGTCAAGCGAGTGGTCAATGGCAAGCCCACGATCTTAAAAGTCAGAGCAGGTGATATGGCTCACAGTCCCGATGCCGCGCCCTTCGAGGTTCTTCCCGGCGATATTATCAAGGTACCAGAGAGCTGGTACTAACAGCCTTTTGAGAAACACAGGCCGATGTGGTTGGACACTCGTCCTTCCATTTCCGACTGCGCTAGGGGGCTTAAGGACTGGTGACCGGAATTTGGGGAGGGGGATCCGGCGGGATACCCAACTGATTGTTGACGGCATCGCTTAATCCCTGTGGAACCGGCGTCTCAGGAAGATAAAACTGCGTGACGGTGTTTCCAAAGGCGCTGATCTCGGAAGCAGTAAAAGGCGCCCCGCTGGGACCGCTGTCTGCCGCCAGTTGAACAATGGGAACTTCCTGGGTCAGCAGCGCGGCGGCGAATTTGCGGATGCTGAAGCCGCTCCCATTGCCCCAGGCAGAGGCAATGGCCTTTTTGGGAATAAAACGGAACATAATATAGCGGACCGGTGTCATGTCAAAGTTAACCGCCATCCGGCGTGGGCCACCGGACATTTCGATGGTCCGGTAAGGCTTTGTTTTGTCAAAAAATGCGGGGGGAATGGTCAGGCTGGGAGGCGCGCTCAGGCGGATCTGGGCCAGGAAGATTGGCAGCCCGCTGGTTCCGGAGGATGATCCGTACGGCAGAAAACCCGCGACATCGGAAGAATCTTCCCCCGGCAAACGGTAGAGCAGATAAATATTCAGATCACCGGGAGGGGAGGTAAATGTTCCCGAAATGCGCCGCAGCGGCGTGGTGCTGGACAAATCCAATATCAGGCAGGGATGCGGATCATCCGGGGCAAAACTGTAGCTTGTGCTGATATTATTATCGATCATGTAGTTCGCATCGGAAAGTTTGTTGCCCGGTCCTGTTGAACTCACATATGCGACCGAGGATTTGGCCGTGTACAATGCGGAATAGCTGTAGTTGACAATTTGCTCCACAGGCTGCTGGGCATCAACCACCTCCGGCTTGCCCCGAAGACCGTAGTTTTTGGCGGTGCCAAACAAACCGAACGCCCGGATTTCCCCGGGGATCGAAACGTCAAAGGTCACTTTCACATATCGCGCATCCGCCATGGTAAAATGGCATTCGTACGCATGATCTTTGGCAAAAGTTATAATCTGGCCCGCAGGACGCCAATCGGGACTGTTAAAATCCAAGTCATTTTTCGAGAGAAAGACCGAAAATTTTCCGGCACACTTGTAATTTTGAAAATTAAAGAAATCGAGCGGGTAGGTTTGAGGTAATGATATAATATAAGAAGTTTTCCCGGACAGCAGCGGAGTGCTAATGCTTTGATCGTCGGAAATCAAAGTCATTCCGGTATTCGAACGGCTCTCGTCCTTCTCGTCATCAACAATTTTTTGTGTCGCCTGGGTTGGCCGGTCTGATTTGATATGCGCCCCCAGATTGATCCTCGCCAGATTCAGCGGGTACGTGGCGCGTTTGATTTCATTCAAGTCCGGCGTTTTTTTCAAAACATCTGCCGCCACTTGCTGGGCAAATGTTGTGAAGTAAAGCAAAGCCAAGGCATACAACGAAAGACCAACACCGCGCGCAACCCTCGCCTTGGAATATCCGCTTTTTTGGAAAGTGTCCTTTTTTTGCGTAATCATGCGTGTTCTCGTAGCTCTTTGTCTCCTTCCCCCTTTTAACCTATCCGAGGCTGTAGTATTTGACAATCCGTAAAAGAGAGGCCAGTACTATGGGGTCAGGGCATGTCTCAAAGGGAATTAAAGGGAGTTTTTACTGTAAACTTCGTATTTACATGATCTAAATGTTCTATAATGTGCTAATTAGTAGGAAAATCCATCTGCAAAAGGCGGATAAACCGCCGTTTTGGGGAATTCCATATAAAATGGGCAAATAATAGTTTCGCGACCAATTCAATTGATGTGAATGCCGGGAGAACAGGAAGACGTCTTTCCCACGAAAACGGGGGGAAAGTAGTGAAGACTTGTGGACTGAAATACTTTTCAGGGCGCCTGTCATTTCTTTTTTATTTTCTTTATCTGCTTGCGCCTGCGTATGCCTATGATGGGTCGTATAATGGGGCTTATAATGCAAGGGGGCCTGACATCGGTGTGCTGGGCGAAAGAACAACATTCCCCCATAGTGCCGACGATTCCTACAACATCAAAGCCGGCCCGATCGAGATGAAAGTATCGGCGGGTCTTCGTACGACCTACAGCGATAACATCGGTTTGTCGGAATTCAATCGGATGGAGGATGTCATTTTCAGCCCCTATGTGAACTTGTCCGCAACCTGGCCCATGACTGAATACAACACCCTGCGAATCGGCCTGGGGGTTGCCTACTATAAATATCTCATGCATTCCCAGTTTGACAGTAATGGCCCGATTCTAAGCCAGAATACCAACACCGACACCGGGGTTGATTTTACCATACTGGCGGGTGATTTCCGTTTCATTATATATGACCACATTGCGTATGAACAGGATCCGCTGCAAAACGGCACCTTAAGCAACACTGTGAACTTCGGAGAACTGATCAATACCGCGGGTGTGCATGGAAATTGGGATCTGAACGATCTGCAGCTTTCCCTCGGCGTTGCGCAGCAAAACACAATTTCGACTGAAGGTTCATTCGATTACCTGAACCGATCTTCGCAGATTATCGACGGGGCCGCCACCTTCCAACTCGGGCCTGCCACATTTGCCGGGATTCAAGCCTCGACTGCTCTTACCGCCTATGAGCAGGGCGTTCAAAACAACAACACGAGATTTTCGGTCGGACCGTTTTTCCGGACAAAAGTCACCAATTATCTCGATTTTGATGCCGGGGCGGCGTTTGAATTGGGCGAGTTCAGCAGGGGTGGAAGCAACGGAGATAACAGCGATCTGTCGAGTTACAGCGCTTATGCCGGGTTGCATCACCGCCTGAACCGGCACGTCAGCCATTCTCTGACAGCCACGCGATTCATCGACCTTGGCACCATTTCCAACTATGTCGAGACTTGGAGGGTAGAACACAATGCCAGTTGGACGGTTTTGAACAATGTTTCATTGGGCACCAATCTCTTTGTCGAGTTTTCTGATGAATCGGGAGGCATCCTGGCCGACAGCTACACCCGCTACGGCGGCGGACTTTCACTGGGATACCGCCTGACGGAGCAAACTTTTTCAACGCTCAGTTACAATTATATCGAAAAAGAGTCCCGGATTCCGGGCTATAGCTATTATCAAAACTCCGTCACCCTGGATATTCAGTATAATTTCTAAGAGACTGCCGCGAGATTTTTCGCTACAGTCCGTGCTGTGAAGCCATCCTGTGCGATTCTATTGCTCGTGCTTGCGGCGACTTTTGCCAGGGCTCAAGCCCAGAACGTCAACACGTTGGCGACACCGCCAACCCGGCCTCCGGATCCGATGTCCCTTTTGGATGACACAACCAAATTGAATGTCGGCGATCAAATCACGTTCCGCGTGGTGGAAGACCAGGATCCGGCGGTACCGTTGCAGGTCATGGATTCGGGCGAGGTCGAATTTCCCTATCTGGGGCGCTTTCCCGTTGCGGGAAAAACCTGCCACGCTCTTGCACTGGATCTCAAAAAGGCCCTGGAGAAAGACCTGTATTACCACGCCACCGTGATGATTGCGATCGATGCGCAAAGGAAATCACGCGGTAAAATCTATTTGTTCGGCGGCATCGCCAGGCAGGGACCGCTTGACATTCCGGTGGATGAAATATTCACTCTGAGCAAGGCCGTGGTGCGGGCGGGCGGACTGGTGGCCGGGGCGGATCGAACCAGCGTCAGAATCGAGCGTAAAAAAGGCGACAAACCGGATGAAAAGCAGACCATTACAACCGATCTCAGCAAGGTCTTGGACCAGGGCAGGACCGACCTCGATCCGATTTTGGAGCCTAACGATGTGGTCATCGTTTCACAACTCGGATCCTTGGGCAAAATCACCGTGGTTGGAAAAGTTGGAAGGCCCGGCGTCCAGGAAATTCCGCCCGGCGAACCTTACACCGCAAGCAAGGCGATCATGGCTGCCGGAGGGTTTGCCGATTTTGCAAACAAGGGCAAAGTCAAAATTGTCCGCAAGACAGGGCCCAAGCCAGAGGACAAAACCGAGATCCTGGTGGATGTGGGGGCCGTTCTGGAAAAGGGCGAATTCCAAAAGGATGCGGAGCTTAAAGACGGTGATTTTATCATAGTTCAGGAACGAATCTTCAATTTCAACTGATGAACCAATTCGATCTCAACAAGCCGCAGGTCATGGCCACATGGTCTGCGTCTTTTTTTACAAAGCTGCACCGCTACCGGACGCTCCTCAAGAGGCGTTGGTGGGTGTTGTTGGCGAGCCTCGCCGTCTGCATTGCCTATCAGTCCGTCAAAATCGCCCAGACGGCGCCGATTTATATTTCAAGGTCAAAAATGATGGTAAGCCCGCGCATCAGCGTGATGGACAAAGTTTCGTACAGCGAAGAACTGAACAGCTTTATCGGCACCCAGATTGAACTCATGCGTGGGGCCGAAGTCCACACCCGCGCCATGAACCGCGTCAAGGCCGTCCAACCCGAATTGCCCCAGAGCGCCGTCGGCCTGGACGTCTATCAAACACCCCGGACCTCGATTTTTGAATTTACCGCCACGGGTTCGGAACCCCGGTTTACCCAGGCGTACCTGGACGCGGTCATGCGCGAATTCATCAAATACAAGGATGAAATGCGTTCTCAAACCTCGGACAAAACACTGTCCTCCCTGACGGAGCAACTGCTGCGCCTGGACAAGGAGCTCAAGGAATACCAGGAAAAGCTTTTTGACTTTCAAAAGCAAAACGATGTCATTTTCCTGCAGGAACAGGGAAACACGGCGGCGCAATATCTCGCCAATCTGGACCGCGAAATGGCGGATATGAAAAAGGAGTACCAGTTGTTGGACCTGCTCAGTTTTGAAGACAACCTGCGCCGCGCAAATCTGGCGGCGCAGAAGGACCAGCAAGCGGCGGGAAAAACCCCGGCGCCCGGTAATCCCAACAATCCAGACTCCGACAACTCCTATATCCAGGAAGGGCCGGAAAGCGATTATCTGAAAACAAAAAAGGAACTCCAGATTCTCAATTCCAACCTTGATGAATTGTCGGTCAATCTAAAGCCGCTCCACCCCAAAATCATCAAGATGAAGAGCGATATTGCGCGCCAGGAACGCTTGCTGGAAATTTACAAGACGCAGGGGATTGAACAGTTGAAGGCGCGCCAGAACACCCTCAAGGTCCGCCTGGAAAATGCCGCCAAAATCAGGAGCGAATATGAGCCCAAGGCGCTCGATTCCAGCCGTAAAATGGCTGACTATGCGCGGCTCAAGGCCGATGTCGAGCGGGTCAAAGGCCTTTATAACCGGCTGCTGGATACAGTGCAGAATATCGATGTCAGCTCCAATATCAACCAGACTGAAATTGAGATTCTGGAGTTTGCAACCGCTCCACAATCCACCCGCCCCGACTTTATGAAGGGAGTCCTCACAGGCGCAATTGTGGGGTTTGTTATCGGGATCGGGATTCTGTTTCTACTCGACCGGATCGATGACCGCGTTAATTCCTTCACTGAATTGCGGGAGTATTTTGACGAGCAGGTGCTTGGCCAGATACCCTTGGAATCCGCCTCGGGCGGCAAACGCGTTGAGATACTCAAACGGGAAGATTCCCGGCAGGTTTATTCGGAGGCATTCCGCAATATCCGCTCTTCCCTGATGTACATGGCAGTCGAAGGAGAACGCCCTAAAACCATTTTGGTTACCAGCGCCATTCCCAATGAAGGGAAATCCACCGTGTCCTGCAACCTCGCGATCACCATGGCTTTTGCCGGGTCCCGCGTCCTGCTGATTGACGCCGACATGCGGAAGGGATTGCTTCACGCGGAGCTGAACATCCCTGCAACACCAGGACTTTCAGAGATTCTCGCACAGAAAATGAGCTGGCAGGAAGTGGTTTCCCAGACCCCTTATGAGAATCTTCACTTCATTCCACGCGGGCATGCGAGCGCCCAGGTGGGGGAACTGTTGCTCAACCCGGCAACCATTTTGTTTCTCCAGCACGTGCGGAATGAGTACGACTATGTGATCATCGACAGCGCGCCGATTCTTGCCACCGACGACACACCGAGCCTGGCGCCTAAAATTGACGGGACGCTCATGGTGCTGCGGGCCTCGCACACCTCCATGCGCCTGAGCCGGAACTCCCTGGACGCGCTGTACCAACGCCAGGTGAACGTGCTAGGCATTGTTTTCAATTGCATCGACACCAATCTGCCTGACTACTATCACTACCAGTATTACAAATATTATTATTCCTCAACCTAGCGGCCCGTTCTTCGTGAGATGATGGGCCACTAGCAGCTCCTTGTAGAGCGCCAGATAGCGGGGCATCAAAACATCCCATCTGTATGCCTCATGAATTGAGGTGGCCAGAACATCTCTGGCCCCCTCGTCCCATTCGGAAGACTGGAACCAATTCTCCAGGTTATGGCATAGCGACTTTACATCGGGCGAACAGATGTAACAACCTGCCTGCCCTTTGCAATCACCCCAAGGCGTTTGATCGGTAGTGAGGACCGGTGTTCCAACCTGCAAGGATTCCAGCACCGCCAGTCCGAAATTTTCGGAATACGAGGGCAGGCAAAACAGATCGGCCCCTTGAAAATAATCCCACCTGGCTTCCCCCCAGATTTCCCCGGTCCATTCGATTTCGGGAAGCGACCTCACATGGCTGCGGCAATAGGCTTGGAGTTGGGACAGATACCCGCTTTCTCCGCTTCCAACAATGACAAGTTTGTAGTCTCTAATTCCCTTTTTATGCAATTCCCTCAATGCTTGTAATAGCAAGTGCAGGCCCTTTTTGGGATGGACCCGGGACAAAAACAATATCACCTTGCGGTCCCACCCCAGTCTTTTGCGCGCCGCGCTGTAGTCCGGCCCCTTGATGGAAGGCAATCCCAGCGGAATCATTTCAACCTTCCGGCCTGGCAACAGCTTAAGAATATTGCCGGCTTCCATTCGGCTGGTGGCAAGAATGCAGGAAGCGTTACCCAAAAAATTCTTTTCGAATAGGTGGTAATACGGCCACTTCTTCCACGTTTTCTGCCTCAAAGACCAGGGTTCAAGCATGCCGTGGGGTGAAATCAGATAAGGCCTGCCCTCACTCCGGCATGATTTTGCCACCGCCCTCCACGCCGGCTGCCAAAGTCCATGAAAATGCACCAGATTGACGCCGGTCAAATCAACGCCCGGGCCGGCCACCCTCACATCCACACCGCTCAATTCCAGCCGCGTTTTCAGCCGGGATACGGCGGCATCCAATCCACCCTTGGATTTTTCGCCAAAAAGCTGGTAAAATGCAATTTTCATCAATGTGCCGCGGCTTCCAGATATAGCTTTTCGTATTCGCCGGCCATTTTACGGATTGAATAGCGCTCTTGAATTGTCTCCCGCGCTTTGGAACCGATCCGCTGAAAAAGGCCGTCGGCGCCAGCCCAGTCCAAATCCGATGTAAGTTCTATTGAATTATGGGTATCAAGAAAATCCAGGTCTCTTCTGACTTCCGGGGAAACCGCAGGCGGGAGCCCCGCAGCCATGGCTTCCAAAAGTGAAAATGGCAACCCCTCATACTCAGCAGTGTGGAAATAAGCATCTGCGGCGGCCAGAAAGGGCCTCAACTCCTCCTGCCAGGGCTCTTGTCCCACGCAATCTTCCATCCGCAATTTCCGTACTTCATCCCGCCACCGCTCCATCAACGAGCCGGCGCCGAACCGGGTTCCCCGGCCCACCCACCCGAAGGACTTTTCATTCTCACCGCCCACCCACAAAAAGCGGGCGCGTGGGAAGGACTTTTTTAAACGCGCCGCCTGTTCAAGAAACAGCAATGGGCGCTTTTGTTCGACAAACCGCCCAACTCCAATTACGAGCAGATCATCGGCTTCGAGTTTCAATTCCACGCGCTTTAAATTTCGGAGTCGCAGGATTTCCTCCTGTGCCGGAACCTCCACGCCATTGGAAACCACTTTGACTGTGTTTTCAGGGCCGAGAAAGCGCCTGAGTTCCACCGCGCGGCTTTCGTGGACGGTAATATAATTCCCGGAAAAGCGCCGCAGCGCGCGCCGTGCATTCCAATCACGGAGCCTTCCGCACACAGCGCCCAATGCGGACGGGCTTTGCGTCAGATGAATCGTGCAGACGCCGGGCGTTTTCAAAGTTTTTGCCGCCGCTAATAAATCAAGCCCGTCCTCGAGGTTTTGTTTGTTGAAATGAATCACATCCGGCTTCCAATCTTCCCAAACCCGGGTAATGCGGCCCGGGATTTTCCTTCCCCATGGAAATCCCAGACCCCGAAAACGGCGGTCATAGGTGTTACGGTAGGGACTTCTGAAAACCGTCCCGATTTTTGAGAAAACGGAACAAAGTTCATCCATCCTGGGGTGCTCCGAGGCCCAGAGCGCCACCTCATGGCCCATTCCCGCGAGGGCCGGACCCAGACGCGCCAGAAATATTTCACCTCCTCCTCTCGAACCTGAACTGCTGCTGATAAACAAAATTTTCATCCGCTTGCCAGGGTTTCTCCCACCAGTTTTAACCATTTTTTTGCGCCTGCCTCCGCCGTCCACTCCCTGGATTTTTCCAGCGAATAATTTCCCATTTCCCCGCGCAACAACGGGTCGTCAGCCAGCTTTTTCATCGCATCAAACAACAAGGCGGCTTTCCCGGCCGGAACCCTCAGCCCGTTTTTCCCGGAATCAACCAGGTCCTGGCTTGCCCCGGCGGCCTCCGAGCAAATGATCGGGAGACCGGCTCCCAGCGCCTGATTAATGACGACACCCCAGCCATCATAGCGGCTTGACAGAACAAACACATCCGCCCGGGCAAAATATTCCGGCAATTCATGCGGTTCTTTGAAACCGGCGTATTCAATCCTGTTCCGCACGGGAGCCGGGAGCGTCTCCAGCAATGCGGGCAACTCCCCCGGCCGCCCCGCCAGGAGCAGTCGGGCCAATGTATTGCCCTGGCAAAGCTGTGTGAAAGCCTCGAGCAGGATATCGATTCCCTTTCTGCGAATCATCTGGCCGCAGAAGAAAAATGTCACGTTTGCATCCGAGGCCCTTCTTTGATCAAGCGCTTGGTACGGGTGCAAGTCGCAATGATACGGCATGTTCCATATCCTTTGGCCGGGAAAGCGGAGGGCATAATCCCGGGCGGCGCGCGAGCCGACGGCCGCTATCCCCGAAGCCTGCGCAAGGGGCCAGGATAAAAACCGCTGCAACCGTTGCTTTAGCAAGTTCGAGGTCGGACGGATTTGCTCGCCCCAGAAAATCCAGCGGGAGTTGCCGGGGTTTCTCCGCATCATCCATTGGGCCGATGGCGAGGTCAGGCTTCCGTTGATGACCCAAAGATCGGCCTCATCCGCGGCGGGCAATCCGCGGTTGAATTGCAACCGGACATTTAAAAATTCAACCCCCCGGCCCGAAAGAAGCCTTTCATAGCTGTTCAATTCCGCGCGCTTCCAGGGCGAGTCCTGCGCTCCGGGTTGTTGATAATATATTGTTAGTTTGATCTCATTTTCCTTCGCCAGCGCCTCAAACAAATCTCTCTGATAAGGAGAGGGCATGACGGTGAAAAACGCGACTTTGGGAAGCTTCATTGGCGGGGAAATCTGGGCGGAGGGGGCGGACGATTTGCTTGTTGCGCCCGCAGTTTGGACACCAGGATGGAACCGCCCACAATGGCGGCCATGGTTGGCAGAATCGCCGTCGTAAAGACAAACAGGCTGCGCATGGAAATGACAGTGGCGAAAAAGCCGGAGGCATAAATCAGAATTCCAAAATCCGAATTCCTGGGTGACGCCAGGTGCGACCACCACCCCGCCATAATGCCAAAGAACAGCCCGGCCCAAAAGACGCCATAATAACCATTGGCAATATAAGCCTCCCCGACAAAACTTGACGCCAGGGTCAATCCCTCAACCCCAAGCGCATCCTCAATTGCCTCGCTGAGTCCTTCGGGCTTTCCCGGCCACATGGCCCGTGGAACCGGCCGGATCAGGGCAAGGTAGGGAACCTGCCAGCCGAGGTAGGGTACGCGGTCTGGAAACACCTGGGCCAAACCGCAAATGACATAAAGGTTGTAATCCACAAAGAGAGTCTGTTCCGTGTCCAGTTCCTTGCTTTGGTTCCCTTCCAGATAGTTTCTTAGCCCCATATTCCTGAACTCCAGCATCACCTTGGTGGAAACCAGCATCAAGACGGCGCACGTTCCCGCTACAATCAAAAATTCCTTCGTCTTGTTTTTCGGTAGGGCAAAATTGTAAGCGATCATGAAAGTTACAAGAAAACAGGCGAAGACATTGCGTGTTCCGCCGGAAAAGCCAAAGAACATCGTCCATGCCAGTCCGAGGGACACGAGAGTCAGTTGGCCTCGCGTGTAAGCATGGCGCTTGGCCAGCATAACCCCCGCCAGGGGCGGAATCAGGTAAATCAACAAACCCAGCTCGGTTATGAGGGCCTTCCAGTCTCCAAATTTTCCTCGCCCCCATGGAGCGGTAAATCGTGGTTCCAAATACCACATAAACACATCTGACGGGTTGAAATTTACAGCCAGAAATTGGTGGAAATAGCCCACAATCATGGCCAGCCAGAAAATGACCATCATGATTTTGGGTGAAAGCGGTGTGGTGAAGACCTCGTTGAATGGAGCTTTTTTAAGGTTCGGCAAATGCCGCCCCACTGCCAGTCCCGCAAAACCCATCAATACTGCCTGGACTCCTATCATCACTGTTCTGCGATCCACCATTGTATCAAAATCAGTCTGCTTGTAAAAAAATTCAAAAAGTGTCAGGAAAAACAAGGCAATGATCCCCATCAAATCGGCACGGATCAAATTCCGGACCCCACGTGTAATATCCACAAGAACGCTGGCCCCGATGCTGATGGCCGTTCCATAAGCCGCATAACGCGCTATCGACGATGCACGGTCGCCTTCGAGCGTTGCCGAAGTAATGGCAAGACCCGCCAAAAGCAATGCTGTGCCCAGCAAGGTGGGTTTGGGCATTTCCGTTTCCTGTACGGCTTGCCTGACATTCCGCTGCATCGCTTGGCGACGGGGCAAACCGGCGGAATTGAATGCGGGCTTCAAACCAAAACTCCTTCGCTGATTTCCTTCATCTTCAAGCCCGGCGCCCGCCAACTCATGTCTTCTTTCACGCATTTCGGGTTTTCAGACCAAAAATGCAATTCCTCCAAAATCGCCCCCGCATCACACGCCGGGACTATCGATCCATTGTCCCGATGGCGGATAAGATCTTTTGCTCCCGTGCGGTCGCTTACGATGCAAGGAATGCCGCAAGCCAGAGCCTGGGGCACCACCAGTCCGAACCCTTCCTCCAGCGATGGCAAAACCAAAACCGAGCTTTTTCGGAAGGCCTTGCCCAATTCAAACCTTGGAATTGCGCCGTGCCAGGTTGTTTGGCAAGCCGGTTGGTATTTAGGCAGGACACTTTCCATCTCACGCGAAATTACACCATAGCCCTCCAGTTTCCAGCCTTTCGCCTCTTCCGATTGCAGGGCTTCAAGCAGATATTGGATTCCCTTTCTCAGACAAATTTGCCCCGCAAAGGCGATGGTAAAGGGCGCTTGCACAGGTTTCTGTCCCGGATAAAAGAACGCAGGATCCGCGCCATAAGGAATAACCCAGATGCGATTTTTATCAACGCCCTCAGCCACGAGCTGTTCTTGCACGACCGAGGATGCGACACAATGATAGTCGGCCAGGGAATATTCCCGGGCCTCCCTGGAAAAATATGCGTCGTTGAAAAAATGGAATTTCTCCTGTTTCAAGCCGAAGCGCCGGTATTCTTCAGCAACGGCGGCCAATTGTTGCCGCACCGGGCCAGTTGCATGGTTCAATACCGTCCGGATTCCCAGTCCTTTGGCGGCGCGGAATGTTTCGTGGCATTGCCCGGGCATGGCATGGATAAAATCCGCAGGGCACAGCATGCGGGCCACGGCCCGGTCAAATGAATCATCCTGCCAGCGGAACATCCGCTGTGGCGAAAGCTTCTGGCATCGGGGCGCAAATCGAAGCGCTCCATAAACCGCCAGGGTTCGCCAACTGCTCGAAGCCATCGGGAATTGGGGAGGCGGCTTGAGTTTCCAGCGCGGGTATCCGGAATAATAACGACTTAATACACCCAATTTTCTCAACTCCAGCGCCATCTCGTAAAGGTGGCAGGGATTGGTGGCTGAAACCGCTATCATGGGCCGGGTTGCTTTATGGCTCATTGAGGGCTGCGCCTTTGCAGATTCCGGAATTCCAGATATTTCCTGAAGCCCATGGCCTTGCGTTCCCGGCGATTTTTAATTCCTGTTCCAATACCGTCAATCCAACCTCGGAAATGACAGCCGGGCAATCCGGTGCGAAAGGAAAGTTTCCCATACTTGCACAGCAGCCGGAGCAATTCGAAGGGAAGCAAAACCGCAGGGGTGTGCAGGAAATGCATGAAAACCTGGTTGCGCGGACCGTAGTAACCCATGCGCCGCCAGTCGCGCGAGGCGTCCGAGGACCAATGCTCCACCGGGCATTCGGGAAAATGCCTGATTTCATAGCCGGCTTGATAAATCCGCATCGCCAGTTCCAGTTCCTCCACCTGGTGGACAAAATCAACCCGGTAGCCGCCAAGCTTGAGAAAAACTTCCCTGCGTATCAGATGGCCGCATCCGATAAATGAGGCGCATGGGCCGGCTGGCATCGCGGGAGCGTGGCTCATTTGATGTGTTTCAATCACCGGAAAACTTAACACGGCAACACTTGGATTGTTTTCCAAATACCGCACTGCATTGCGCGCCCCGCCGGCATCGATCAAGCAGGAATCATCATCCAGGCTGAAGATGAGATCAAAGGGCGCCTGGCGGTTTGCCTCATTACGCGCATAAATGTACCCGTACCTGTCCGTGGCGCGCAGAACTTTAACACAGGACGCTTCCAGGAAATGCCAATAGTCCTCCGGCGCCGAATCACTGGCATCATCATAAACCAAAACTGGCAATCCTTTTAAATACGCGTCCAGTTGAAGCCGGGCAAATACAGTCTTCAGATCCTCAAAGCGGTTGCGGGTGATAATGACAATCCCCGCGGCGTGTCCTGATGCGCCGGATGCCGCTTCCGCTTCTGTGACTATTTTTGACGGGGTTCTATCACCCATAGCTGTTTGTCCTCCCGCCAGACTGCAAGATGGGAGGCCGATTCCCTGTTTTGCGCTATCAGGATCGTGGAATCATATCCGTTGATAAAAAAAGATTCCGGATCATCGAAACCGGCCCACATCGTACGCAATCGGGTCCAATCGACACCCGGCTGGGAATAGGCCTCGACGAATGTATGGTCCGGAATTTCACCCCGCTCCACCTGTGTGAGAAGAATTGTGCTTCTTTCGATTTGCCAGTTGCGTGCTGCGGTCAGCAACCACGCGGTGGGTACATCAAACACCGCCAATAATAGCAGCCCGCCGATGAGCCACGCTTGCATCCATTTGCGTTGAAACGTACGGAAGAGTGGCAGGAGAGAACCAAAACAAAATACTAGCAGAATGATAACGGAATAACGCTTTCTGGAATCCAGGGAGTATCCTCCTCCCACGGCATAAACAAATGAAACCCCTGAGAGCAAAGCAAGCAATGCTGCGGACCAAATCCATTTATCAGGCGCAAAGGTTTTCTGTTTTAAACGTGCGGTTGGGGCGCCGTCATTGTGCTGAAGAATAAAATATGCCGCTGCCGCAAGGCCGAGTGCGCCGAAGCAAAACGACACCAGCAGTATGGCCGGGCTCAATTGCGTGCAGAGCAGTTTTCTCAAAGGCCCATATCTCCAAACTTCATAGGCATAAATATTGGCGTGCTGGTAGTAATATGTGGATAGGATGGAGCCAAAATTAAAGTGCGGTTTTTTGATCGAATCCGGGGTGGAGGTCAGTTGAAAAAGCGCCACATAGATAATGGCGCCCAGAACCGCTCCGAAAGACGGCGCAATCCGCCTGACTGCACTGGAAAAGGCGGCACGAGATCCATCCCAGTTAAAACCTAACAATAGGATTGGGAGCGCCGCATAGGCAAAGGCAAGCTGCTCGCAAATGATATTTCCAATGAACGAAATAAAGACTGAAATTAAAAAGACACGGCCCGGAAGCGCGCCTGCCGCGTTGCATTTCAACAGTACGGAAAGCAACAGCATGAAACAGCAAGTGGACCATACATAGATATCACTCCATGCAATGGCTTCATGATAACCCGGAAATGAGGCGCAAACCAACGCAAGTGCCAGCGCGGTTTTCCCGGAAACCTGCAGCAGACACAAGGCGCGATAGAGCATCAGGCAATTCAAGGCATGCACAAAAATCGTAATGACCGTATCAAGAGTTGGAGACAGGTGCTTTAGAATGGCGGAAACCTGCAGGCCGAGAATCCTCCAAATCCCTTGTGCGTGGAAAAAGCCCATATAATTACCATGCACAAACTTGAAGAGCACCAGGTCATCTGCAAACAGCCGGTAGTGCCAGGCAGTGGGCAGATAGGCAGCCAGGGCAAAACAGCATAGAATGGCATAAGCCATCCATGGCTTCAAACACAGGTCCGCCGCCCGCGCTTCGGTGTCATTCCCAAAATCATTCATTTTTCTGCGCAAAGCTATTTGAGGTCCTCTGATGAGAAAGTCCGCTGTTTGATGACACGCGCCGGGTTTCCCGCCGCGACGCAGCCCGGAGGCAGGCTCCGGGTCACCACACTGCCCGCGCCCACGATTGAATTCTCGCCGATTTCCACCCCTTTTAGCACCGTTACATGCGCGCCGATCCAGCAGCCGTCGCGGATAATGACGGGACGGCTGACAAAATGCCCGGCGCCTTTCTCCAGATCATGGTCATGGTCTGTGATATAGCAAAATGGCCCGATAAGGCATTTTTCGCCAAGCTCGATTTTTTCCGTCGCATCCAGCATTGTGTAGCGGTTGATATAAGTGCCGGAATGTAAAATAATCCTCGGTGCTTCCCTTTTCTCGCCGGTGGAAAGCAGGGTTACCTTTTCATCCAACATGACACCCGCGCCAATTTGGATGTCCCATGGGTTCCGCGGCACAGCCACATCCTGAAACCAGCACTTCCCTTCAATGGCAACACCGCGGCTGTGGAGAATCCATTGATTATAACGCGAACGCAGTCCTGTAAGGCATCGTATTAGCAACTCCATGTTCCCTCCAATTCTCGCGCCCAGCCCGGGTTCCTTTCTCGTATAATCACAAAGGATGTAAACAAACGGTGTAACAACAGCTTGGCTTGCGTTTCAACCCTGCCAAGACCCATTACCTCACGGGCGATTATTTTCTGGTTGTGCAGTCGCATACGCGCCAGGGCGCGCTTGTCGCTCTTTGCGGAACTTTCCGGGCTGAAATGTTCGTAGAACGCGTCGGCATGAAAATACAGACGGTGGGTTTTGGCAATTCTCGCCGAAAGATGCGCATCTTCCATGAAGCTGTAACCCTCAAATTGCGGAAATTGCTGCTTCTCAAACAATTCCCTCCTATAAAGCACACAGGTGCTGTTTAGCCATTCGGCTTCGATCAATGGGCCCTTCTCTTCCGCATAACACGGGAGACAGTTAATTGCGGGCCCGAACAACCGGCCACCATAATGCGGATGCCTGTAACCCGCCTGAATTTGATAATACCAGCGAAGCAGTCGTCCCGGCTTGGAATGCTCCAAGCCTCGAATCCGGCCGGCCACGCCCCCAATCCGTCCCTCAGCATCCGTTGCCAGTACGGAAAGCAATTTTTCATACAAGTCCGGAGGCAGCCACACATCATCGTCCAGGAAGGAAATCAACGGCGTACGAACTTCCCTTGCGCCCTGGTTTCGTTGCAGTGCACTGCTCGATGCGTCTGCGCGCAAGTAAACAACCCGGTCAAATGAATTTTTTTCCAGCAGGTCCCGTGTTTCATTCGACGGAGAAGCATCAACCACCACCACGCGTTCAGGCTGGAGGGTCTGGGCCTTCAGCGACTCAAGCGTCCGCATCAAATCCAAATGCCGGGAACGAGTTGCTATTACAATGCTATAATCAGGAAGCATGGCGGTAAAAGGCGGCCAATTGTTCAGCACGGCGGAACCCGAGCAGTCCAAGGGCAAGGCGATAATGCCAGGGCGCGGCAGGCCCAAGTAATTTTATCTCTTTTTGATGCGCGCAATAATATTCTTCCGCCACATTCAGATCATAACGCGCCAGGGTGCGGCTCATTTCCAACAAGGAACGTCCCAGTGCGCTCTGAAGCTTGTCTGTAGCTCTCCCCCGCTCCGCCAGCCAATCGCGCATGGAGAAGCTCAGAGCCGTGCGCATTTCCAGTGTTTGAAGGACATTCTTCCGACTGAGTGTTTCTTCAGACCAGAGGCGGTAAATGGCGCCGGCATTTGAGGTCGGAACAAGTACCAATCCCTGCTGAATAGCGCGCATGACCACCTCATAATCCTGGCAGCAAGGCAGGTCCTCCTTCCAGCCACCAATCCTGATCAGTGCCTCTTTACGCCACAGCAGGCCGCCGGTTTGAGGAAACCTCCAAGCCAGCCATAATTCAATCAAATCACTGTTGGCATCCACGGAACAGACTTCCCGGAATTGCGGTTTTCCGCATCTCCAAATTTCGCTGATAACGCCGCCCGCCAGAACATCCGCACGGGTATTCACACCCTCCTTGAGTTGAAGCGCAATTTTATCCGGAAGCAATTCGTCATCCGCGTCCAAAAATTGCACCCAGCCGCCTTGGGCCTGGGACAAAAGGCGGTTGCGCGCCTGGTTCGCCCCCGAACGTTCCTGCTCCAAAACACGGATTCGGCCGCCAAAGCGCCGAAGCAACTCGCGGCTGCAGTCGGTTGAACCATCGTCCATGACCAGCACCTCGGTATCCGGATGTGTTTGTGCAAGCGCACTTTCCACGCATCTGTCGATCCATGGCTCCGCGTTATGACAAGGTATTAAAATGGAAACTTCAGACACGCAGCATTTCCTTTGTTCTCTCTTCCAGTTTTACGGGATCAATATAATAGGCATCTTCACGGCCTGCCGCCGTCCCGCGAAAAAATTCATAATTTTGGCCCTGCAAATAGCTCATGCAACGGTGCCGCCATCGATGACACGTTTAAATACTCAGATGCCATGCCAACCGCTTCTGAGCGCATGGTACGGCAGACCGATTCCGGCGCGACAAGCGCTTTTCGAACCACATTTCCCCATCCATCCGCCCCGGCCAGCAGGCAATTACGATCATTCTCCAACGGTAAATTGTAAATCCATTCGTGCTCAAGAATCGGCACTGCTCCACACAGCAAACTCTCGGCAACGCGGTGAGTCCAATAATCCCAGCCCTGCGGACAAAGGCAAAAATCGGACTCGCGCAGCATTCCTGCATACTCCGCAGGACTCAAGCCCCTTGCAGCATCATGATCTCCGTATTCAATCCAAAGAACATGCCTTTTATCCGGCGCCAGCAACTCTCCGTGCCAGTTTTTATGAACCACAACATCCGGAAATGATTGAATGACTTTTTCCACATCTCTGAGAATCCGGCATCTGGCTTCGGGATTCTCATTGCCGATGAAAGTCAGCCGGAATTTGCGCGATAATTCCGGCAGCACGGACTGAAACAGAAGCTCCATCAAACCCGTATCGCTCAGATATTGCGGATGTATATAAGGGCTGTGAAAGACCTTTGTCTTTAGGAAAAAATAAGGACTTCGAGTGGAGGCCCCGGCTTGGAATATTACGAAGTCCGCCTTAAGCCAATATGGGAAATTATAAATCAGTTCTGCGGCACGAACTTTCAGGCCTTCTTTAAAGTAATAGTAGTCGCTTAAAAGGCCCAGCCGTCGGCTCCGGGCCGCCCAGGCATTCAAATTCCCGTTCCACAGGAACCTACCCCTGGCCAGCCTGAGTATCAGGCAATCGGAATCTCTGGCGGGCGCATCTTCTGTAAGAATTTCCACAAAATCCAGTTTCTCCAGGCGCGCCAGGGCGCCCGGATGTTCCGAACCTGCAGGCGCTTTGTCTTTCCGGCAGGTAAGAATCAAAATGCGGCGGCCGGGCTTTTGGCCGATCAAAAAAACAAGATTTTCGATCACATGAGTAAGCCACGGGGTCTGAAAAACAAGGACTGTTTCCTTCCGTGCCGCCGTCATGTGTTTTCATCCCGTACAATTTCATAGACCTGCCGGGTTTCGGCCCCCACGCGCTCCCAGGAGGTATATTGACGCCATTCTTTTGATAGCTCATAATCGCCCCCCAAAGAGACGGCCTTCGACAGAACAAGGTCAAAGTGCTCATCCATATCGTCATAGCGCAAAACCAGCGGATGCGGTTCCATCAAATCGACCGTATGGCAGCGGCTGGGCAGCAAGACCGGAAGTCCCCAGGACCGCGCCAGGCATGCCGCGCCGGAAGTCAGAATCCTCCGGTAATTGCACAGCACGGCATCAGCGGCATCAAGCCATGTGGCTACTTCAAGGTCATTCAAACGACCTTCCCGCAACAGAATGGATGGCGTATCGTCGGCCAGTTTTTTCAATTGCGCCAGGTAGGCTGGGTTTCCGCAAGCGCCAACAATGGCCAGCGTCACGTCCGGCCGGTACTGCTTCCACCATTCGACCACTTCTTCTATTCCTTTGTAAGGCGCAACCGCCCCGAGCATCAGGCATAATTTCCCGTTGCCAAATCCGAGCGTACGGCGGGCCTCCCTTTGGCTTCCGGGCTGGCCATACGCAACGCTCAGATCCCCGTGCGGAATCACAAAAATCCGTTCGCCAGGCAATTCAAATTCATCTTTTACAAGGCCGGCTGCGGCAGGCGAATGCGCGATCACTGCGGATGCATTTTTATAGCAGAGCGTCATGTTTCTCAGGACCATGGCATCCACTTCCGTGTCATGCGGCCATAGGTTGTGGGCCGTGAGAATGATCCGGCATTTTTGACCGGCCAACTTCAAATCGAGCGGAAAACGCAAGCGCCGTATGAACGTGTGAACTCCCCCGCGGGCGCTGTAGTAAGCTTCCGGCCAATGCAAATGAAGCAGGGCGCCGGGATAAAGCCGCACCATGCGGAAAAGGGGAAGTACCCGTCGATAATGTTTCAAATAAATCAAATCGGCCCCATCCTGTTCCATCGCATTCCCAAGCAGTTGTTGGTAGGGATTGGCCTCACGATAATCTGGCGCGACAATCACCCGAATCCGCGCGGGTTTCTCCGCCGTTTTGCCTTGTGAGGGGGTTTCGGCGTCCGTTGACAAATGTGGAGAAAGACCTGAATGCGCTTGGAATCGCGGACGGATTTTGTTCCAACGTTCATACAACCAAAGGGAATAAAAAACATGCGAAAGCTCCTCACCCGCAAGAAAGCGGTTCCAAGCCTTGCGCACCCTTAGAGGATCCAGGTAGTCGCGATAGGCCGCATCCCTGCAGAAAAGATCATGTTCAACTGCGGGCCGGAGCTTGCCCCGCAACCAATAAGCCAGCGCAAAAGCAAAGCCGTTTTTGGGAGTATCGGCGGCATGGGGCATGCGTCTTGCCAGGCATGAACGCAGCAGCAATTTGCCCGAGCCGTTTTTCACATCAATCAGCATTTCCGATGGAATTCGCGACGCAATCTCCGCCACTTCCATGTCCAAAAAGGGGCAGCGCAATTCTACGGATGCCGCCATGCTCATCTTGTCCGCTTTCTGCAGCAGGAATTCCGGCAATTGCCAGGATATGTCAAACATCTGGGCATCCTGCACGGGATTCGGCTGTTGGCTGCAGATGGACCCGCCATACATATTACATCGCTCCAAAAACCATTCCTGCTGCTCTCTATTCCAGCAGGCTGGATGCAAAAAATTTCCAGGCAACCCTTCCGCCCTGAGGGACACCAGTTCGGCCGCCCGGTTCAAGCTGATGCGCTTCCTCATTCTATCCCAGCGACTCGTTGGAAACGGCCTGCCCGGCGGCACGAGCAAACCAAGATATTTCCGGAGAAAATCGGAACGCTTCAATGTTGCGGAAATTCCGGCATAGCGCTGCCCGTAACCGGCGAGCAATTCATCGGAGCCCTCGCCTCCAAACAGCACGGTGACATGCCGAGAGGCCAACTGGCAGATGCGCAGGACGGCAAAGGCCGCGGGGTCCGCCACCGGTTCGTCCAAATGCCATGCAACCTCATCGATTGATTCCTCCAAATCCTTCGCTTTCAAAACTGTTTCAAAGTGCTGCATGCCCAGCATTTCAGAAACCTTTCTGGCGCCGCCCAGTTCCGAATCGCTGTCTTCAAACCCCACAGTAAAGGAACTCAAATTCCGCTTGCCGCTGAGATAGGCGTAATTGGCAAGCGTGCAACTGTCCACACCGCTGCTTAGCAAGACGCCCACCGGCACATCCGCCTGCATATGGCGGTGGGTGGAGTCCATGAGAGCCGAATCCAGCATTTCTATTGCTGTCTGGTAATCGATTCCACCAAAGGAGCCGCCAAACTCCATCCTCCAATAGCGTTGCGGCTTGCCAGCATAAAACGGAGCAAGAGACACGGCCAATATTTCACCCGGACCCAATTTTTGAATCTCCTTGAAATGCGTGGCCGGCGCAGGCAACGAATGCCACGTCAAATAATCAGGCAGGGCTTCGGGATTAAGCGTGGAACCGACAAACGGAAGTGCAAGAAGCGCCTTGATTTCCGAAGCAAAGGCAAAGTGCCCGGGAGAAACATGATAATAAAGCGGCTTTTGTCCAAAATGGTCCCGTGCGAGCAGCAAGCGTGATTTTTTCAGGTCCAAAATGCAAAAAGCAAACATGCCGCGCAACTGGCCAACCAGTTTGTCTTCGGATTCTTCATACAGATGCACCAGGACTTCAGTGTCCGTTTGTGTTTTAAAATGATGCCCGCGCCCCTCAAGCAGCACGCGCAATTCCTTGTAGTTGTAAATTTCACCGTTGAAAATCACCGCAACATCATGCCGCTCATTCCAAATGGGTTGGGTTCCCCCCGGAAGATCGATGATTCCAAGCCTGCGCATCCCAAATTGAACGGGGATGCGGGCATCCTGGTACAATCCTTCGCCATCCGGACCGCGGTGCCGCATCCGATCCAGCATGCCTTCCAGCAGGCTGCGCGATTCCACGCGCGTTAATCCGGCGTCAAAAAATCCGGCTATTCCACACATAATCTTTTAAATTCCGATGACGGTGTTATAATTGGTTCAGGATGGAACCCAATGAATACGAAGTCATGCGCTCCGTCGAGGACATCCATTGGTGGTACAGGGGCCTGCGCTTTTTGCTTCTCAACGCCCTTGCGCGCCATGCCGGCGCCGCCACCGGTGCGAAGCTGCTGGATGCCGGTTGCGGCACTGGCGCCAACTACGAGGCCATCAGACGTTTTTTCCCGCAAATAAAACCGGTGGGCATGGACATCAGTCCGCTTGCCTTGCAATATTCCGCCGCCCGTGTGCCCGGATTCTTCCTCCAGGCCTCGGTGGAATGCCTGCCGTTTCCGGAAGACACCTTTGAATTCATTGTTTCGATGGATGTCCTGTATCATGAAAGGGTGGATCCCGCGCTTGCACTGCGTGATTTTTTCCGCGTCCTTAAACCGGGAGGAGCCTTGCTGCTGAATCTGCCGGCTTTTTCCTGGCTCTCCGGCGAGCATGACCGCGCGGTCCACGCAGGCCGGCGCTTCCATCCGGACAGGCTTGCCGACTCCCTGCGTGAGGCCGGGTTTCAAGTTGAAACCATGACGTGTTGGAACAGCCTGCTGCTGCTCCCCATCTGGTTGTGGAGGCGTCTCGATGCATGGTCCAACCATGACAAACCCCATTCCGATTTGACTCCCGACAACTCCTGGGTCAATCAAATATTGGCATGGTGGATCCGGATCGAAGTTCGTTTGGCCTTGAAATTCGGCCTTCCGCTCGGAGTATCCGTCTTTACCGTGGCCAGAAAAATGCCAACTTGACAGGGTCATGACAGCAACATCCTTACCGGGAACGAATACTCCTTTATGAAGCCAGCACTCAGCATTGTCATTCCCGTTTATAATAGTGAATCAACACTTCAACGCCTCGTGGACCAATTGGCCCGGCTGAAAATTCCGGGTGGCAAGGAGTTGATCCTTGTAAATGACGGAAGCCGGGATGCCTCCGCCGAAACTTGCATGCAACTGGCGAAAACTTCGATGTTTCCGATAACAGTGGTTGATCTTGCGCGAAACTACGGCGAGCACAATGCGGTTCTGGCGGGTTTGCATCAAGTCCGGGGGAAGCACACAATCATCATGGATGACGATTTTCAAAATCCTCCCGCTGAAATCGCGCGCCTGCTGCAACATGCGCAAAAGACCAACTGCGATGTGGTGTACACCTACTATGACGGGAAAAAACATTCGCTTTGGCGCAATTTCGGCAGTTGGCTGACGAATCGCATGGCAGACTTTGTTCTGGATAAACCCAAAGGGCTTTACCTCTCAAGTTTCAAATGCCTCAATGCCCTTGTCGTGCAGGAAATCATCAAATACCGCGGCCCTTTTCCGTACATCGACGGCCTGATCCTGCAGGTCAGTCGAAAAATAAACAGCATTCTGGTTGCGCACTCGCCCCGGATGGAAGGCAAAAGCGGATACACCTTGCGAAAATTGCTCCGGCTTTGGATGAGCATGTTGGTCAATTTTTCCATCATGCCGCTGCGCGTTTCCACCCTGTTGGGCATCGGCCTGGCCATTGTCGGCTTTCTCGATGTGTTGGAGGTGGTCTGGGAAACGCTGACTTATCATACACCGGCTGGATGGGCGTCGTTGATGGCAGTCTTTTTGGTTTTTTCCGGAATCCAACTCATCATGCTCGGGCTCGTGGGCGAATATCTGGGCCGCATTTATCTTACCGTCAATTCCAAGCCCCAGTTTACGGTGCGGCGTCTTTGTCATTCTAAGAAGCGCTAAAACATTTGAGTGCGGCCGTCACCTGCGCGACCTCGCCTTCTCTGAGTTCCGGGTAAACCGGCAGACTGAGAATTCTTCCGGCTGCTGCTTCCGTATGCGGCAAGCCCGCCGGGTCGCAGGCATAACGGTGCAGGTAGGCAGGCTGGAGATGCACGGGGACGGGATATAAGATTGCCGTGGCAACCTCATTGGCATTTAGATGCGCTTTCAGGGCGTCGCGCCGGGCGCAACTCACCACGTACTGATGATAGACATGCCGAAGGGTTGCCGGAGAAACTGCGGGCGGGATAATTGAAGTCCCCCTTAGCGCATCATCATAACGGGCGGCAATTTCCGCGCGGCGTTGGTTGTCGGCATCCAAATCCCGCAAGCGCACCCGTAACAGGGCGGCCTGAAGCTCGTCCAGGCGGGAATTGACCCCCCGGGAAACACTGACATATCGTTCAATCCATCCATATTGCCGTATTTCACGGAACAATTCAGCCCTGTGTGCATCGCGGGTGAAAACCGCTCCTCCGTCGCCAAAAGCGCCCAGGTTTTTGGTCGGATAAAAGCTGAAGGCTGCAGCGTCACCGAAAGTTCCCGCTTTGCCGCTCCGGTCCGCCGCGCCATGCGCCTGTGCGCAGTCTTCGACCAAAAGCAATCCGCGTTTTTGGGTGATTTCCAGAATGCGTTCCATGTTTGCGGGCTGCCCGTACAGGTGGACGGCCACCACGGCTTTTGGCTTTTTGGACACAAAGGCACCGGCCACACGTTCCAATGATTCGGGACAAAGCGTGTAAGAAGCAGGCTCGATGTCCGCAAACACCGGCTCCGCGCCACAGCGCTCAATTGCGGCAATCGTGGCAACCGCCGTATGTGAAACCGTGATGACCGAATCCCCGGGACCGACACCGAGTGAACGCAAGGCAATCTCGATTGCATCCGTGCCCGATCCCACGCCAACCGTATGGCCACCTCCCATGTATGCCGAAAACTCCCGTTCGAAAGCCTCCACTTCCTGTCCCAGGATAAACCATCCGGAATCAAGAACCCTCCTGAAGGCAAGGTCAAAGGCCTCTTTGTTTCCGGCATAGATCCGTTTGAAATCGGCGGTTGGAATCATTATGAATTACAAGTAATGCTCCATGTTCCTGCGGTAATAATCCAATGTACAACTGAGCGAATCCGCAAGCGTCGTGCGAGGCTCCCAGCCAAGCGTCTCTTTAATATGCCCGTAATTTCCATAGTAATCTCCGATATCGATCCGTTTCCGGTCATCAGGATATTTTTTGATCTCATAGTGACCCGATCCGTGAATTTTTATCAGGAGTTCCGCAACATGCCTTAAGGAGACCGGCGGAGCTGAGCCCAAATTGAAGATTTCGCCGTGGGCTTTTTCGTTGGTAGCGGCCAGTAAAAAGGCGTCCACCACATCACCGACATGATTAAAATCACGAAGCTGTTCCCCACCCCACACTTCAAAATCCCGTCCTTCAAGCAGCCGACGGATCCAGATGCCGACAAATGTCTGACGCGCATCCTTGATGCGCATCCCTGGGCCGATGGTATTTGTGAGCCGCAACGAACTGGAGCGGATGTCGTACACGTTGTTGTAAAGAATGTGATACCACTCACCCGCCATTTTGTTGATCCCGTTGACATCGACCGGCCGCAATAGATGCTTTTCATCAACGGGCAGATAGTCCGGGCGTCCATAAAGCTGGCGCGTACTGGCAAAGACAATTTTTATCGAGGGGTTCACTTTGCGGCAAACTTCCAGAATGGAAAGCTGGGCCTGGCAATTGATTTCCAAGTCAGTGAACGGATCTTCCATCGAGTCGAGGTGACTGGTCTGGCCGGCAAGATTAAACAGATAATCCTTGCCTTGGACAAGTTGTTCGAGGCTTGCGGCATCCCGCACATCGGAAATGTTAACGTGGACTTCCTTTTCAATGTCGTGAATGTTAAACCTGTTTCCGCCGTAAGCGGGGATCAGGCTGTCAACCAGCGTGACATCCGCCCCAAGCGCGACAAGGCGCCTGGCGAGGTTGGATCCGATGAATCCCAACCCACCGGTGATAATGATCTTGCTGTTGAAATAATCGGATTCCACAAGCGCTATTCTTTCCAATGCCGGGTTCCTGTCACGCCCGTCCATGATGTGAATTCGTGCCATTGCCTGGCAACAAGATTTTTTTCAGCCTGCGCATGCCTTCGCCATAAAATCGGTCCCGAACCGCTCCGACATAGTGGCGGGCAATGGCTCCGGGTCGGGCATTCCAAGCCAGCGAAACTTCGTATTCCGCAGGCAGCAGCCCTCCTCGCCCGTAACGAGAAGCGCAGAGAGCAAAGAGCGTTTGTTCCACCCGCCACAGGTTGTCCTGCAACATCGGCGTGCGCGCGAGGCATTCTTCGCAAAATGCAAGATCAATAGCATGTCGGTAGATCAAGCAGACGCCGCTGTTGACTTTCGGCCAGAGTTTTATTCCCCACACTGCTTCCGCTTCCTTTGGATCAACCAACGAGGCTTCCTCCACATCCTGGTTAAACCAGCACCCCTCGGATCCTTCATCCACCCAACGCAGCATCTCGGCCGGTTTTGAAAAAAAGAGCACGTCTGCATCCAGCAGGATAATTCGCTCCTGCTCCGCAAGGACAGGAACATCAAAAATTTTCCGCCCCAAGGGATGGCGCGTGCGGTATTGGCGGCATAATGGAAACTGGGCCAGAACCGTTGCCATCCGATCGTCCGCTTCCGCTCTTTCAACCAAACGCGACTTGGTAAAAGCCTGCAAATAACGGGTGGTCTCGCTGCGGTCCAAAGTCCCATCATCGTGCAGTACCACTTCCCAATTGCGTCCGGTCCAGGCAAACCAACTGGCCAGCATCCAGCGGGCCAGGCGAAACTGTTCCCGCCCGGTAAAAACATGGACGGCCACCGGCTGTAGCGGATGCTTCGCATTGTGATTTTTCCAGCCCTTCATGCGGCCGCAAACCTGATAGTCGTGCCAGGTCGCGCTCCATCCGCGGGCCCAGTCCCTCCGGAACAACCACCAAAGCCGTCCGGGACGAATCATGGATGCCCGGACCCGTCTTTTTTGGCAAACACCAGATAACAACTGTTCTCGTAGCTCAATTGGAGGCGGTTCGCAAACAAGTCTTTCAAATACGCATCCAATTTCGGGTCTGATGGCTTTGCTTTCGCAGCTCCCTTTCTTACCACGATCAGGTCCGGGATTTTTCCGGTATAATATCCATAGAAAAAGTCGTCCTTTAGATTGGACCGGAATCCGTTGCTGAAACCAAATTCCGGGCCGGCACTGATAATCCTGCCCTCATCCTGGGCATCCACCATGCGCGATACCGGCAAATAGAGATTGCTGTAATAATCTGCTCGCACTTTGTGCGCAACAATGGATAACTGACATATCAAAAGAGCCGCAACCAGCCCGCAGGCCGCAATCCTTCCACCCTTCCAATTCCAAAGTTCCACTGCAAAACCCGCCAAAAGCAGGGCATACAGCGGCAGGATTTGCGGCATGTGGTAGTCGGATTTCAGCGTGATAAGAAAGGCCATCCCTGCAAATTCAATCGCCCACAATCCGGGTAACAGCCCCTCGGCGAGCCTGCGTCGGTGTAAAAAGATCCACCAAGCTCCGGCAACGCCGCCCGAGTAAACCAGGAAAATTATCAGTCCGGAAAGAGCCTTTACATGACCTGAAATATCTACCCCGTAAAGCGGCAAATAACGCACTGCGATTTCACCGGCCAATGCCGTCAATGGGTTGAGGTCCGGTGCCGACGTTTTTTCACCGAATTGTTCCAGGAAAACAGGTACATTTTTTGAAATGTAAATCCCCCACAACACTCCTCCCGCAAGATATGGAGCAATTGCCGGCAACAACAGGCCGGGGCGCAGTCGCTTCCAATCCAGAATCAACACAAGATACAGCATCCCCAACCAGCCGATGATTCCAATCGGATTTGTCAATCCCGCCAGTACGATCAGGGTCTGTGACGCAAGCACTGCGTAAGCCAGGTTTCTTTCCCGCAGCAGCAAATAAATGGCATAAGCTGAAAAGGAGCAAGCTGCGACCATCATGTCCATTCGGCCGTCCGCAGCATGGTTTAAAAACAGAAAATCGGAAGCCAGCAGAGCGGAAGCCAGCAAACCAACGGCGCGGCGTCCGCTCACCTTCCAACCAATCATGTAGGTAGCAATCAAACATACCGCTCCCCAGATTACGGACAGGCATCTTTGTTGCATGAGGCCGAATCCAAGCATTTTGAACCACGCGGCCAAAACGAGGAACCAAACTGGCGGCATCCAATACGTGTACCGGGCAAAGGTTTCATTCGTATGGTCAGCGGGTTCATAAAAGTCAGTCACGAGGCCGTGCCCATGCAGCAAATTGTAGGCAGGATTGGCTACAAAAGCCTCATCGATCCAGGGCAGCTTGGTTCGCGCCATCGCACCTGCGGCTATTGCATAATAAGCCAGCACCAGCAGGAGAGGCCAAGTTCGCCGGAACTTGTGAAACAGTTTAATCATACAGGTGTGCCCAATGCTTGTTTTCGTGGAATGAAACAACGGCGCATGGCCCCAAGCCAGGGTCGGAACCAAAGTTGGGAAGGGTTACTGAAGGCCGAACGCAGCAATAAGTCAAGGGCCTTGCCGGAAACCCCTTGTTGATGGAGATAAACCGCTTTGCGGGCAATGATTTGTTTCTTTTCAAATCGCAACTCCTGTTTCAGCCGGGCTTGTTCTTCTATTGTTAGAAGCGACAGGTAGGTTTCGGCAATCTGAATTTCGTCCTCCCGGAATCCATACGCCATGCCGGCCCCTGAGGTTTTGCTGGTATCATGCCAGCGCCAACGCCCCAGAATTTCGGGTATAAGCCGTGGGGTTATGTTTTTTTGGAAAACACAGCGGGCGTAGTACTCGATGTCCATGGAATAATGCAGGTGCTCATTCAGATCGCCAATCTCTTCAAATAGGCCACGACGCATAAAGGATGCCACCGAGCATGGAAAGACATAGGGATACGGGCGATTCCAGGGGGTTAAAAAGTCCGATTTATGGTCCGGTAAATGGGCGTCAATCCGGCCTATAATTTCTTCCCCGCAAAATATTTCTGCCACGCCACCCAGCCAGCACAACGAGGGATCGGACATCAAATCAACAACGGTACGCAGGGCCCCGGGACTCAGCAAATCATCGCTGTTCAAATAGCTCCATACTTCGCCGCTCATGCGGTGGAGGCCTTTGTTGATGGCATGCGCCTGGCCACGGTCGGGTTCGCTGCACCAGAAAGCCAGATGCCTTTCATATTTCCTTAGAATATCAATACTTCCGTCCGTGCTGCCACCGTCAATGACCAACAATTCCAAATCGGCATGGCCCTGCTCCAGAACGGACAGCAATGTCTGCTCCAGATACGCCGCTGTTTGATAGCTTGGAATGATGACGCTGATGCGCATGCCGCTCTTTCAAATGCCGCTCATATGATCCGCCAATTGCAGAAGCTGCTCCGTGTCGATACTGTAATCAAACTCATGAGGATCCGTATGCGGAGCCGCCACCTGGCTTCCGATCAAATATCCGTAATGCACCTGCGCCAGGTTGGCGATGGCCCATTGACAGACATTGACGGATGACTCGGAAAAAAGTTCGATGGCTCGCGCACCTTTGGGGCAAAAAACCAGGTTGAACATGCTGGAACCGTTTGGCCCAATCACCCAGTCCGCCTCGGCAAAAACACCCACTTGTTCTTCAAGCTTCAAATCTTCCAGCGCCACTGTCTTAAAACCAAGCCCTTCCAGGGTTCGGGCAATTTCGTCCTCATTGACAATCCAGCGCCGGGCGATACAGCAGGCAGATGCCGCTGTTGGCTTGGGGCCAGAGTTTCACGCTGAACTTTGCTTCAGCCTCTGCCGGGCTGACCAACAAGGCATCCTGGGCGTCCCGGTTGAACCGGCATTCCTCCGAGCCACTATCCACCCACTGTAGAATTTCCACCGGCTTCTGGAAAAACAAAACGTCGCTGTCCAAAAGAATGAAGCGCTGCTCCTTGCAATAAAAGGGGACATCAAAAATCTTCCTGGCAAGGGGATGTTGCTTCCGGTACGTGGCGCAATGCGGATACGTCCGCAGGACAGGCTCCATGCCCGCATCTGACTCAAGCAAGGGTACCACGCTAAAATGCGGAAACATCGCATGAAGCCGGCTGATGATTTCCGGTGTGAGCGTGCCATCATCGTGCAACACGATCTTCCAACTCCTTTCTGTAAAGTGAGTCCAGCTTGCCAGCATCCAGCAGGTCAGCAGCCAGGTTTCCCTGCCTGTCAGTACGCAAACCGGTACCTCCGCGAGGGGATAACCGGGATGTTTCCAAAGGAGGATTTTTTTGCTGGTGACATGGTCATGCCATGCCGCCCGCCCTCCGCGTTTGCAATCCCGCTGAATCCACCACCATAACCGGCCTGGCCTCATGTTCCTAACTATGTAATCATGCGGTTTGCTATCGGCGAATCCCCAAAGCTGCCAGCGTCTCGGCCAATCTTGCCGGATCGATATTAAAATCAGCATGCTTGGGGTCGCCTTCTACAGCGGGGAAGGCAAGACACGCATAGGCCAAATCCAAACGGCTGGCGATTCCCCAATAAGCCATGTCCGAGTACCCGCTAGGAAAGCACTCGACAACCGTGGTTCCGGTCTTGCAAAAGGCCAGATTGGCCAGCGCGGCGCCATGCGAAGCCACGATGGCCCCAGCCTCGGCAAAGAGCGCGGCTTGTTCCCTGACGCTGAGGCCGTTCATAAGAATCTTTTCAAATCCAAGCGGTTTTAGTGCCGTAAAAACCTCCGCATCGTTCAAGACCCTGCGGGTTGGCGCGTCGCCCCGGCTGATATAGAGGCGTTTTTTTCGTGTTTCTGAAACCGGGCGCGTAAAGGCCTTTTGCAAAAATTCAAAGATCCAGCGCGGCCGAAATGCCGAGGTCAGTGGGGATAAGGCGACAAACTTTTCCAAACTCAAATACTCCCCCGTCTGTTCCAGTGAGATTATCCGATCCGGACTGATATTAAATACCTCAAGAGTGTCCGTCACAAACGGTGTCAGTGCGTTGACCAAAAATTTGTCGATGCTGCTGAAAAGGCCCGCCTCCCGGAGTACATGTATTTTGGGCAGGCAATCCAGGAGCCAGTGGCAGTAGTTTTTTCCGTCGCCCAGGCATGTGAGATCGGCGATCGTTCCGCGCAAATGCAATGGTTTGGGCAGGCGCCACTTGCCCGCCTTTCCATCCCTGTAGAATTCATCCGCGTTGTAGAGTCGAAAAATCAGGTCGCTGACCGGATTGCCGTCGGCTGCAAAGACGGCATTGGGTTGCCAGGGCCTGAACCAAAGGCGCGCACCGGGCATGACGGCGGCAAAAACCGCCGGGAATATTTCTCGCTCCCATTGCATAACATTGTAATTATAACCAAAATCTGGGTAGTTCATCCGATTGACCACTTCCTCAGGTTCCCGAAGCCGCACATAGGCCGCGCCAATTTGGGAGCTGTTCCTTTGGAACCAGTCTGCAGTTGTATTGTAAGCTGTAAAATCCAGGGGTTGCGGTTTCCTGCGAAATAATCCGGCGCCGGTCTGCAGTAGCTTCACAATCATAGTCCGCCTTTTTGCAGGCTCATTGTTCGGCGCAGAGCGCCCAACCACGGCCGGTTGCAAGCCAGATCGGGATAGCGCAGCAAGCCTTTCGCCAATTTGCCGAAGGCTTTCAATTTTTGCCGGCATTGCAGCAAATACATGGCTTCGCGCGGCACAAGCATGCGGCGCTCCCTCTGCAGTTCCTTTTCCAGTTGGCTGCGTTCCGCGTCAGGCAGGCGTGGCGCATACCTTTCCGCAATCCGTATTTCATCCTGTCGAAACCCCCAGGCGATGCCTGATTTGATGGTCTTGGAATCCGCATGGAAGCGCCAGGCGGCCAGCTTTTCCGGAACCAACGTCTGTACCAGTCCGCATGCGAGCACAGCCCGCGCGTAGTACTCCATGTCCATCGAATAATGATACGTTTCATCCAAGCCGCCCGAGCTTTTCGTAAACCGAGCGCCGCATAAAGCAGGCGTCGGAAAAGGGGAAAAGATAGGAATGTGAGCGGCCCCACGGGCGCAGGTACTCGGATGCTGTCCTTGCCGGAACGGGTACAATTTCACCACACACCCCATTGGAGGCAAAAGTGTCGGCAGTACCGGAGATCCAGACTATAGAGGGATCTTTGAAATAATGTTCCACCGTTTGCAGGAAGCCAGGCAGCAGGATGTCATCACTGTTCAGATACATCCATGCGTCCCCGGTCATTTTTTGAAGGCCCTTGTTGATGGCATGTGTCTGGCCCCGATCCGGTTCGCTGACCCAGAAGGCCAGATGCTTTTCATATTTTCTCAGGATATCAATACTCCCGTCCGTGCTCCCGCCATCAATGACCAGCAATTCCAAATCCGGATATTTCTGTTCCAAAACGGACAGCAGGGTTTCCTCCAGATAAGCGGCTGTTTGATAGCTGGGAATGATGACGCTGATGCGCATGGCGTTTGAAAATGCGGATTACAGCCCCGCTGCTGCCTGGAAGATCCGGGTTGTTGTCATATCAGTTCCCGATACACAGCCAAGGTTGCGGCGATTGACTTTTCCAGTTGAAACTCCGGCGAGCGCATTCTTCCCAGAGTTTTCAACTCCTCGCGTAATTCGTTTTCTTCAGCTAGCTTTCGCAGGGAAAGATACAATGACTCTTCGTTATTTTCCGCAAAGAACAAGGCGGCATTGCCGGCGACCTCCCTGAAGGGCGCGATGTCCGACGCAAGTACTGGCGTTCCACAGGCAAATGCCTCGAGGATGGGGAAGCCGAAACCTTCCCAGCGAGAAGTTAGAACAAGGGCCAGCGCATCGCTATAAAGCTGTGCAAGATCCTGTTCGGATAAAAAACCAAGATGCTCCATTCCTTCCAGCAGTCCGGCTTGTGCGAGTTCGGCCTGTTCTTCCGTGGAAAACGGCTGGCCCGCGAGTTTAAGGATTGTTTCCGGATAAGCGGCGTGGAAGCGGGCAAAGGCGCGGGCAAGCAGTTTGAAATTTTTGTATCCTTTCCTGTACCCGACGTACAAAAAATAGGGCCGGGATTTTACACCGTCTGTTTTCCGCAATGGAGGCAGTTGGGGCGTGCCATGCAGAACAACCCGGGTTTTGCATTCCAACCCAGGATAATAGTTTGACAGGTCCTGCCGGGTTGACTGGGAAATGCAGATGATGGCGTCCGCGCTGTCCAAAGCCGCCCGTTTCGCCTTTTGCAAACGCCCGTCAGGATCTGTTTCCGGAAACCGCTCATGAATACAATCATGCACGGTAACAACCCGACACCCGTGGAATTCCTTGAAAGGGACATTCCGGAGTGTTTGGTAATAGGTAAAATGGACGATCTGATTTATTTCGGCCTGTGCCAATCCTGTGAGAAACCGTTTTTCGCGCCACATTTGCAAGCGTCCGGGCATCCAGCGATTCCACCGGTACGAACAGGGTTTGGCATTCGGCCAGCGAAGCGCAGCGTCCCTGCAGTTTGCATTGTCGAGCAGTGTCACGCGAGCTTCCGCTTTTAAACTGATGCCGGAAATCAACTGATGAAAATACCTGGAGACGCCGCCCCGGGGCGAATGGTCAAAAACATACCCTTCATAAAGGACGTTCATAGGTTTTTGCGTTCTGCGAAGATGTTCAAAGCCATTTCGATTCCATCCCAATCGGGACGTTTGACAAAGGGTTGTGAGACAATGCAGTTGGATTGGATAAAGGCGTCAAAACCAGCCGTTTCCAGAATATCCAATAATTCGCGCAGCCGGGTCGGCTGGTCTTTGAACCGGTGATATTCCACAAAAAGCCGTTCCACACGGTTGAGCTGGCCGCGGCATTCCTGCAACACATCGATTTCTTTCCCCTCGATATCCAGCTTTAACAGGTCAATGGGCTCATTCAGGCGGGAGGAAAGCAAAACCTGTTGGACTTCAACCTGTCCGGCAGTTTTACTGTCTGACAATCTGCCGGCCGCGCCGCCGCGCGGATCGAAACGCCCGGAGCCTTTTTCATCCGACAGGGCGGCGGCCACCACTTCCACATCCGTCAAATCGAAGCTTTGGAGATTTTCCTCCAATACAAGGAGCAGTCCAGGGTCGGGTTCAAAAGCCGTGATCCTGGCATCCGGGTAAAGCTTTTTCCAATAGATGCAAGCCAGGCCTATGTTCGCCCCTGCGTCAAGAATCCGGGGACAAGGAGAGGGGCTTGAAAAGCGGTAGTATTCGTTTTCGAATATTTCCTCGTACATTGTCAAAAAAGATGCGGGATCCGTGATTTGGAGGGGCTTCCCCAGCAAGCCTGTAGTCATTTGAAGATTTCGCGGGCTGCGGCGCAAGCGCTCCACTTCACGGACACGGCGGCGATAGGGCGGATTGCGCAACCGTTTCCACCACTCATGCGCGCGAAGAAATTCTTTCAAACTGTATTTAAGTTCCATGTGTATTCTTATTTTTTGGAGGCGGGAAAAGACCGTATTTTACCAGCAGATATTTCAATCCTCTTTTCAGTTTGCGCAGAGCGCGGATCGGGAGAGCTTGGGGCTTCCGATACCCTGTACCCCAGTGCGTATGAAAAGTATATTCATCCGCTTCGCAATCCACTGTCAGGTTAGGCGGATGGCAAAGTGCCGGGATTTGTCCGGTTTCGAGATTTGCAAGCAGTGATTCCGCGCGCGTGTGGGATCCATCCGCCCGGAATCCGAGATTCGTGATCAAATTTTTATCCGGTATGGCGGCAATTCCCTTATGAGACCAGCACGCATATTGCCATTGTCCGTCCCAGGTGCAATCGCGCCCCGCATGCAAGCCGTCCAGAATGCGGGTCCAGAATTCTGATTCCGCCGGATTTGGGCATATTTTTTTCAAATAGCCTCTCTCACGGAGGTCCGGCCAGCTTTTCATTTCGATATCGTAGTGGCGCCAGGCGCGCCGCCATGTCGCCCAACCCCAGACATGGGCATATTTCGAAAAATAATAGGAGCCCGTGGAACGGCTGATTCCATTTTGAAAGTTCGAGCCGCCGATATGCATGACTTTTGGCTCATCCCGATAATACGCCAGAAGGTCCCGGCAATAACCGAAGAAGGAGGAAGACGGCAGGCAGTCGTCCTCCAGGATAATGGCTTCCTCAACCTGTTCGAAGACCCAGTTGATTGCGCCGGAAGGTCCGTATTTGACGCCCAGATTAATATCCGAATACCGTTTCAGAACCCGGCACGGCCAGTCCACTTCCTCAATTATCGCCCTCGACTCGCGGCATTTGTCCATATCCCCGGGTTTGCCGTCCCGCGGCCCATCGGCAATGACGAGCAAAATTTCAGGGCGCGCTTCGCGAATGCGCTGGAATACCCGGCGAGTCAAATCCGGGCGGTTAAAAATTATAAAGGCGACTGGAACCGCTCTCATGGAGTGGGAATCATTTCCCAAGGTGACCGTTCACTAGAATGTGGCCACATTCAGCAAGTCTTCGGCCAAAACGGAGCCCGGGTTTTTTGGAATCATGCTTCTGGATCTCTGGTATGCCAAACTCCCCATTCCCCGCCAGCGGTGCCGTTCCTGCCATGCTTTTTCCATGGCCGAGTCCAAAAGCGCGACTGTGGGGGCGGCGGCTAGAAAACCATTTTTGCCTTCGAGGATATGTTCCGCATGGCCGGCCACATCCGTCAGCACACAAGGGCGTCCGCATAAAAGGGCTTCCAATACCACCATGGGCATTCCTTCATAGCGGGAGCCTGACAATAGCATGTGATGTCGGGCCCAAAATTGGTCTATATCTTCGATTTGTCCGGCAAAGGTAACCTGTGAAATCCCTAACCTAGCAGCCAATTTTTTAAGGCTTTTTGCGTGCGATCCAGAGCCGGCAAAGGTCACACTGAGTGGGCGCGCTTTCCATTTTTCCAGGGCCAACATGTGCAAAATCAAATCCTGTCCTTTGGCAGGCGGATACAGGCGTGCGACGCACCCCACCCGCCAGATGCCTTCTTCTGCGGGCCATGCAAAAGGAGCGTCATAATTTACTCTGAACGGGTTGCAAATAACACGCGCGTTAGCCAAAGACTCAGCCAAAACGGTTTCGACCCATTCGCGATTTCGTTGTGAAACGAAATAATTTCGCTTTGCATGTTGAAAGCCTTCCCGTAACTGCCTGATCTGGTCGTCGGGAGGCCATATGTGTTCCGCAGCGCATTGCGAAATGCTCACATAGGGCCATTTTCGGCGCAAACAGGGCTCTCCCCAATAATCCACCCCTATAAAAGCTGACTGGCAAATCACCACCAAATCCGGTTGAAAGCGATCAAGCCAGGCGAAAGTTTGCTCTTCTGCCGTATTTTCATGCCATATCCCCGTGAACCTCAACAAACGTCGCGCCAAGCCGCCTTTTGGTGACTTGGGCACATGGATGGGAACGCCCAGATCCTGCAGTCGGCGGAATTCAAACATATCCATGGCAGCGCCGGGCGCGCAACAAACACCCACATGCGCCGCCTGGGTTTCGGACAAATGGCAGGCGGCGTTTGCCCATAGCAGTTGGCAACCGGACGCGCGAGCACCACTGATGTCATGGACAAATGCAATGTGCGGTTTCACTTTTTTGTTAGAATCCAAAAGTTGGAAAGATACAGTGTGCTCTCCAACTGAACCAGATTTTGCAATCGATTGGTGGACAGCAGTACCCAGAGCGCATTGCGGAACAGGGCAGCGGTTTTTGCCGCCAACCGGCTTGTCCATGTGGGTTTGGCGCTTAGTACAAAACTGGCACCTAGAAGGGTGCCGATAATGTCCCAGGCATTTCCAAGAGCTTCATATGTGTGGATCGTCAATCCGTGCCTTTGAGTGAAAAATTCAACGGCATGGCGTGTGGGACGCCAGTAATCATGGGGTTCTTCATGCAACGGATAAAAATGAGGACAAGTGAGGAGCAGGGTCCCTCCACATTTCAAAAGAATCGCGAGATTGGCAAAAGCATTCTCCCAATCCGCTACATGTTCCAAAACCTCGGTGCATAAAATAAAATCAAAAGGACCTTGCGCAAGCAAGGCGGGCGGCAACCCGTCCGCATCCAGGGTTGTCAGCCAATGGACGGTGTTAGTGCTGTTTTGTCCAACATCTAGGCTATAGTAAGCAGCGCCGTATTCTTCAAGATTGTTGCGCCAAGGCTGTTCACCACATCCTGCGTCTAAAATATCGGCATGATCCGGCGCTGTCTTCATCCATTCGTCAATCGCGGCCTGGATCCTTTTTTGCAAGAGCGGAACGATAAATAACTCTTGAGAACCGGAGGGGATATAACTTTTGCGCCGGGAGAGGTTTTCAGGATGATTGGACTGGATTAAAGCCGAGTTCATACATTGTTGGGAGACGCCGAAAGATCATGCATGGCTCTCACAATGCCGGCCAAAAGAGCCTCGCTCATCTTCTCTTGGAATAATGAATCTGCGTCCAGAGATCCGGAAAGTTTGGCCCTGATCCGTTTGTAAATCCGCAGCAAGCGGTCGCTTCTGTCCTGGGTTGGCAGGGATGGGCGGTAACCTTCCCGGATATAGCGCAGTAGATGATGCGAGTAGGACATGGCTTCCTGGAGTTGAAGCAAATAGGCGTCCTGCAGGCGGGATTTTGGAATGAGGTGGGTAAGTTTCAACTCGCGGAACAACCCAATGCCCATATTGCAATCGCATGCCGTCAACGCCATGTCCACATCTCCAAACGAGCTCAGTTGGGCGCCGCATCTGTCAAGGGATGTTCTGAGCTTTGATTCAACTGTTAGCCTGCTGTATTCCCTTGCAACTGATTCGCGCAGGCACAGGCCCGTGCCAAATGGGCATGATGCCAGACTCTGCAGGCCCGGAAGAAGACACCAGGATGGGCGGTTGATTTCCCGAATCGCCAGTAGTTTTAGATAGGGTTGATGCCGGGTCTCTGGTTTTATTTCAAACTCCGGAAAGGTGCTGCCTCCAAATGCACCGAGATATGGGTAATTCTTTGCGATCTGCAGCGAGGCTTCCAAATAATCTGCCGCCAAAATATTGTCATCATCGACAAACACCAGCAGAGGGGCGCGTGCGTGGGCGATTCCGCAAAGCCGCGCGGGTGTAAGCCCCAGTTTTGGCTCCGATATTTTTTTTGCTGACGGGTGCCAGCTTAAATCGACAGAAGACAGAACAGTATTGCTGGACGCATTGTCGATAATCAGCAGCTCCCACGTGCGTTTAGGCAGGGATTGCTGCCGCAGGGCTTCAAGAGTCTTCGCCAAAAAATCATGGCGGGGGTTATGCGTGCAAAGTATGATGCTGATATCAGGCATGCTCATTTCCATCGTTTGTTATTGTCGCCATATCGGCAGGCGGTGGCGTCTTTCTGTTTCCTAGCAATCTTTCAAGGGCATCACAAACTTCATCCACGCGGATGTCCTTCATGCAAATGCGGTCATGCTCGCAGTCATTCCAAAGCCAGCAGGGCGAGCATTCTGGACGGCGGCAGAGATTTTCATTGCATGAATATCCGCTTTGAGAGGGGAGTTCCCGCCCACCGTAGACAATAACAGACGGACATTCAACCGCCCGGGCCAAATGCATCAGAAAGCCGACCTGGCCGACAAAGGCAACGGAATTTGCAAGAATTGCGGCACTTTGGCGTATCGAGGTTTTGCCCCTCAGATCCAGGCAGCCGGTTAAGGGAGGATCCTGCATGGAACCGATCTGGACAAAGGGAATCCGACCCAAGAAGTGGTTAACCACCTGCTGAAACCTCTCTGGAAACCATTCTTTGTTGAGCATATAATATTGGGCGCCACGTCCGGAGGATTGAATGGCGACCTGATTTTGGAAAAAGCGTCCGAACTGCAGTTCATCCTGCGCAAGAAAAAAATAAGGCTTAAGGGCGATGCTTCCACGAATTCCGGCGATGCGGCACATTGCGGCAATAATATGTTCGGAGGGGTTGGCAGAGCGTGTATGCCCTGGGTCAACTGATGCGTATTCAAGCTCCTTTTCCAGGCCGTATTTTCTCAAAATCGTCATGCGAGGATCATCCCGTCTTATGACTTTATCAACATCCTGATTTCCATCAAATAGCTCTGGATAATTGCTTGATACGACCATACATCGTTTACCGCGCCTTTTCATTTCATGCGCTACTGCAGAGCATAAAAGGTTGTCTCCAGGCGCCGCCCCATAAGTTAAAATCGAACGGGGAAATCCAAGCTTGGCGGAGACCCAAAGGAAGAAAAGCCTGTCATATATTCTCCAATAACAGGAGCGGACTCTAACATAGATTTTTGCCGTGCTTGAATGCGTGCGTAAAAGGGCCTTTAGCGCGTCAATCATTTTCAAACAATTTTTTGCGCAACGAGATCCCACGAGTAAATATCCACAAGAGGTGTTTCATGAATAAATTTTACACCGCCTATTTCACTAAGAAGGGCCTTCGCTTTTTCCAGCGAGAAATCAGGGTGCTTGTGGTTCTCGTTGTAAACCTGCCCGGTTGCTTTGCAATGCTGGCGGTAAACCTGTTCATCAGGGCAAAAGAGCACAAGGTTTCCGCCCGGCTTGAGGACCCGCACCCATTCGCGCAAAACAGCTTTGGTATCTTCGAAGTCTTCCAACAAGTGGGAGGAATAAACGTAATCCAGAACGCCGTCACGGAACCAATGAAGCCTGGTTGCGTCGCCACCCAGTTGGACGGATGCCGTCCCCGTATTTGCGTAAGGCATCGGACTGTCCACCCGAATCGCTTGCGAAGTGATTGGATCTCCGCCAAATCCAAGATCCACCCCGTAGCCCGTACAAAACCGGGCCAATCGCAAGCGGCATTTGGATGTCTCACTTTGGTAGGATCCGCGCTGCATTTGGTTGAAAAAATCGCGTATGTTGATTCTGCCTTCTTTTGAAAAGAGGCGCCTGGTGAGGCACATGCAAGATCCCGAGTAAGCCTCTAAAAGGCACAGTACGCTGATAAGACGCTGCTTGAGTTTGATGATCATGGTTGGGGTAAATCCATTTTTGGAAAGATAACAACAAACCCACGGCCGAGACGGTGTTCAAAACAACCTCCTGCGTCGGATGCAAGTTCACGCAGCCTTTTGATATAGCGGATGTGCAGTTCTTCTGATGGATAATCGCGCATGGAGCGGGTACGAAGCGGAGAAGTATCATGAAAGGCAGCGGGTCCTTTAAGCAGGGATCTCTTCAAACAAAGCTCATATTCTTGGGCGCGTATCTCACAGATCGAATCGAAAAACCCGAAATCAAAGATAATATCTGTTGAAGACAGAAAATCCATCGAAGATGCGCAATGGACACAAACATGCTTTTCCAAACCGTTCTTGAGGACAGTTTCCTGAAGACTCTCGGCAGTTTCCGGATCAATTTCCACACTGTGTACGCATCCAAATCCATTGTCGCGGCAGGCTGAAGCCAGCGCCAACGTGCCCAGTCCATTGGCGGCCCCTGTTTCAAGAATATGCGTCGGCTTGATCAGGCACACCATGGAATACAGCCAATTCAGGGTTTCAATCTCGGTGCTGCCTGTATTGTATGCAAGAAACAGCTCGGCACGCTCTTCAGGAACGTGCGGATGCACTTGCGCCTCTGAGACAAGACGAAGTTTGGAAGGCAGCCACACGGGCCGCCAGGCTCGGGGGGCACTCGATTCCGGAAAATTCGGCTTGAAATAATGCTGAAGTGCCAATTTTAATCGGTTGATCATAAGGTTTATAAAAGTTCAAATTTAGACTGCTGTGCAATAATGCCGTGTATGGTATTCATGCCCGAATGCCTTTCCGTCCCGGTTTCCAAAATCTCAATTTCAAGCGCTTCTGGCAAATAGTCTTCCAGACCGCGGTCCCGACGGACCCCCAGTCCAATGTGATAGATGCCAGGCGTGAGGTTCAATTTCGGAAAGCTTACGACTACCGCAAAGACGCCCGGATCAATATTGCCGAAAGAGGTGTTCCATGAACTCAATGTTGAGATGATTTCAGTGCCCTCTAAAGTTTTGAGGGACAATCCGAGTTCCATGCCACGAATTTGTTCCTTGGCCTTCATGGTCAACTTCAAGCTTATGATCGCCCCAAACGACAATTGCCAGGGTTGCGCGCACAGAGATTCGCATAACTCCGCGGATATATACTTTACGGCCCCCGAAAACTCCGAAACCCTTTCAAGCTTATCCAGATCAATAATTTTGGAGGCTTTTGTTTTGGCTGCCAAGTAGCGATTCGCGACACTGTGGGGTTCCCCCAGATTTTCAATTTGCCCATTGTTCATAAGGGCAAGGCGTGAGCAAATTTGCAGCATCACTGTGATATTATGTGAAACAAATAATACGGTGCGCCCATGGCCTCGCGCCAATTCGCCCATTTTACCCAGGCACTTTTTTTGAAATGCAGAATCACCTACTGCGAGCACTTCATCGACGATCAGGATTTCCGATTCCAAATGCGCCGCAACAGCAAAGGCCAGACGCACATACATTCCGCTGGAGTAATGTTTTACGGGCGTATCAATAAATTTTTCAACTTCGGAAAAGGCGACAATTTCGTCGAGTTTTTTGTCCATCTCCCTCTTTTTCATCCCCAGGATCGCCCCGTTCAAATAAATGTTCTCCCGTCCGCTCAAGTCGGGATGAAACCCCGTGCCTACTTCCAACAGCGAGGCCACACGGCCGCGCAGAATGGCCTCACCGGAGCTCGGCTCGGTGATACGGGACAGGATCTTGAGAAGCGTGGATTTGCCAGCCCCATTCTTCCCGATAATGCCCAGCACCTCCCCAGGCTGAACATCAAACGACACGTCGCGAAGCGCCCAGAAGGAAGCTTCGCTGTTCTTGGTTCTTGGTTCTTGGTTCGTAGTTAACAAGGAACGAGGAACAAGGAACGAGGAACATTTGTCGAGAAAGCGTTCCACTTCATCGCGCAGGGTGGTCACGCCGATGCTTCCAAGGTTGTAACGCTTGGAGAGGCCGCGAACTTGAATAATGGGGGAGGTCACGGGGTTCTTAGTTCTTAGTTCTTGGTTCTTGGTTGTTGAGAAAATAGTGAATGAAGCCTCCGATCTTTAAGGCAGTCTGGTCTGCCAAAGTATAAAGAGCTTCAAACTGCTGTTTCGTGACATAGCCTTGGTCAAGGGCGATATAAAGCTGGCTCTGGACTTCGCGGCAAGAACGCTGGGCATAGCGCAGGAATTTAACGAACTCCGCGTTGCTGCCGCCGTCAAATCCCTCGGCGATGTTATGCATAACCGAGCCCGCGGCGCGTTGGATTTGATCCCTGAGTCCAAAATCCTTCGCAAACGCGCTCGTTTTGCCCACGGCATAAATCTGATTTGCAAGCTACCGCCCGAGCTTCCGGCCTTCAATTTCCTCAAAACACGTTATTTTCATAGCCAGTAACCAAGAACCACGAACTAAGAACTCCGAATCAGACCGTATCAATAAAATCCCGTTCCACATGCCTGAACAACAAAAATCCCCCGGCCAAAATCAGCAGCGTCAGTGCCAGCGAAACCACCACCCCTTGCGGTTCGACCGTTCCTGCCCCAAGGAGGATGCGCTTGAATCCTTCCACCACCGGTACCATCGGGTTGAACAGCGCCACCCAGCGCCAGCGCTGCGGGATCTGCGACAACGGGTAAATCACCGGCGTGGCATACATCCACAATTGCATGAGCAGCCCCAGAGCGTGCATTAAGTCGCGATACCGTGTTGTCAGTGAAGAAACGCACAGCCCGAATCCCAGAGCCAGCGCCGCCGACTGCAGCAACAGCAACGGCAGAAGAAAAAGGCTTTCATCCCATGCAGACGCCATGCCCTGCATTCGGTAATAGGCGTAAAACACCAGAAACGTCGCCGCTTGGATGACAAAGGCGAACAGATTGGATATCAGCACCGAAAGCGGTAAGACCAGCCGGGGGAAATACACCTTGCCGAATATATGTGCGTTGGCTGTAAATGTCCCCGAAATGCTTCCGGCGCATTGCGAAAAATAGGTCCAGCCCAGCAAACCGCACAGATAAAATAATAGGGGAGGCTGACCGTCCGTGGGTATTTTTGCCACGTTGCCGAAGACCACCGTGAACATCAACGTCATCAACAAGGGCTGCAGAATGAACCAGAGCGGGCCGAGGATGGTTTGTTTGTATTTGGCTATAAAATCCCTCCGCACAAGCAGCCACAACAGATCGCGGTATTCCCAAAGCTCGCGCCAGTTGGGAAAGGACCATGAACGCGTCGGGCGGATCAGAATGTTTTGTTCCATCGTTTTATCGCCCTTCTTGCGCCCTTGGCTCGAATTGTTTCAAAAGTTTTACCACATCCGGTTTGATCCTGGCCGCATCAGCCGCCTGCCCCCAGGCCGCCTTGTAACTTTCACGGTAGCTTCCATCGCCGTAACGGATGGGAAATGATTCAGCGGAAAAGGACAGCCAGCAGCTGTAGGCCAGCGCAATCAAGCCAGTAGCGATAAAATATGCGAATCCGCCCTTTAGCAGGAGATCGCGGTATTTGCCTGGAACCCATTCCCGAATCCCGAGGTAAGCCAGCCAAATTAATGACGGCAAAACTGGAATAAAAAAGCGCGCGTCGGCAAACGGCCAGACGCTCAGGATCAATGCGTATATTGCCAGATATGCCGCCAGTTCGATGTTATCACCGATCTTCCGGAAGCAGGCGCCAAGGACTGGAATGCAGAGGAAGAGCCCTGCCACCTGCAGAAACAGGGAAGGAAAATGGATCTTGGAGCCCGGTAGATTTAAAAACAGTCCGGCTATTTCCGAGCAGCGAAGCTGGATTATCAAGCCCATGTTTTCAGGCACAGGCCCCTTGTGGAACTGCCGGATCAAAATATCGAGATAACTGCGTTCTCCTTCAACCCGGTGTTTCAAAATAAATGCCCAACAAAGGAACAGAGCGGTGACGGCAAGCCCCGCCGCCGTAAAGAACATGAGAGGCGGCACGCTCTTGCCTGTCGTTGCAGTCCGCATCCGCATCCAAAAAATCGCCTGTGCGAAAATGCCCGCAAGTATCAGGCTTAACCCTGCTGTCCGGACCCAGGGTGACAGGCATGCCAATAACAACGCGCCACCGTACCCCAATGCCCTGCCGGCGCCGGTTGACGTACGTCCGAGTCCCGCCAACAGAAGGCATGCCTGGACGAGCAGGAAATATAAAAGATCCGACAATGGAATCGCTTCATGTTTGATGATCACCCAGGAGGAAAGAACCAGCGCCATCATCGCAAGCGATTCCGACGTGGATGCGCGCGCAATTTTTCTCAAGTAAAGCGCAAAGCAGGCTGTTCCCGCCGCCATGCAAAACCAATTCAGGGCATTAAGCCAGACGGCATGGCCAAGACCCGCCTTCATCAGGCACACAACAACAAACGGATACCCAGAAGGGAGCTGTGCCGCCTTGCCATTTAACAAAAACCCATTCCCCTCGGATGCCGAGACAGCCATTGAAAGCAGCTTGACGGCGTCGGTATTCAACCTGAGTGGCGAAAAGAGCTGGGTGAGATGAAGCGCCAATAGGAGCACCACCAGAATCCCCGGAACCCATCCGGAAATGCCGGACCTCTGAGCATCGTTAGAAACTGCTGGCATGGATGGGTTGGCACACTCCGTGCCGGTCAATTCGGAACTTTCGAATCTACAAAACATTCACTTTCAATATGTTAGAAATATAATTCGCCGCTAAAATGCCGGACTCAGAAGCCGCGAATCAATTTCCACCGCTACGGAACGCTGTAAAAAATCCACTGACAAAACCAGCCGTGTACTCCCGGCAACCCGTTTTATAATCCCAATCAGTCCCTTGAGTTCGCCCCCGTGGATCCGAACCTTTTGCCCGGTACGGAAATAGGGGCATTCCTGCAAACTCAGACCTGCCTGCAGCACCCTCTTGATTTCATCCAATTGGCGCAGAAAGGAACCTTGATCCGCCACTTCCAGGACGCCCGCGGCAAAACCCGAATCATAGACCGCCTTTTTTTTCAGGTCGGAAAATGTCCCGAATGCATAACCGCCGAATAGCGGTAATTCAAACTCGATTTTTTTTGACGGATAGCTGCGCAGGACACGGCGGGTGGGAAGATAATGCCCAAGGGCTTGTCCGGCCAGCCACTGGTCCATTTTCTTTTCACAACGGGGCCGGGTGTGAATGACCCGCCACCTGGCGATTTCAAAATTGAAATCTGAAATTTGAGGTTCAAAGGCATTCATTTGAGGATTTTTTCCAATACCGGCAGGATTTTGGCGGCGCGCCGTTGCAAAGTTTCCATTTTCGCGATCCGCTGCCTCATGAATTCCCCCTCAGGGGAAAGTTTCCCCGCCGTCTTTTCCAAAGACAAGCGCATATCGTTTAATTGCGCTCCGGTGGACTCGATCCGGGGCCGGATGAGGGAGGATAAAAATTGGCCCAACACCTCGCTGAAATTCGGATTGACCTCGTAATAATCCCTGCGGTCGCCCTTGACCCAGATCCGCCGGATCAAGCCCCACTCCGCCAGTTGGCGTACCCCCATGCTCGCGTTGCCTTTGCTGATGTGCAGGGATTTCATCAGATTTTCAAGGCCCATCGAATGCGGATTGAGATAAAGAACGGCATAAATCTGGCCGAGCGAACGGGCAAAGCCAAGGCGCTGGGCGGAGCGGCCGCCGAGATCGACGAATTTTTCCCAGATTTGACGATCTTCTTCGTTCAAAACATTTTGAACATAGCGAATTATATCGCGCGCGGCAAGCGAATTCCCGCCCCCAATCCAAGCCTACGGAAGCTTTGCATTTAAAACCGTCTGGGTCTGTGCCCGGCGGAATGCGTCCAATTTCTTGCTTAACGCACTGTCGCTCAGGGACAGCATGGCAACGGCAAACAACGCCGCGTTGACGGCGCCTGGCGTCCCGATTGCAAAGGTGGCCACCGGAATGCCCCCCGGCATCTGGACAATGGATAAAAGAGAGTCCATCCCTTTCAACGATTTGGATTCCATCGGAACACCCAGCACCGGAAGCTGGGTCAGTGCGGCGGTGACACCAGCCAAATGCGCGGCACCCCCCGCCCCCGCAATAATGACTTTCAGTCCTCTTGATGCGGCCGTGGCGGCATATTCAATGGCTTGTTGTGGTGTACGATGGGCCGAAATGACGTTCCTTTCATAGGGGACGCCAAAACTGTCGAGCTTTTCCGCGGCGTGCCGCATGGTTTCCCAATCCGATGAGCTGCCCATGATGATCCCGACACAAGGTTGAAGATTAGCTTTTCTCATTTGGATAATTTACACTGCTTGCCTCGCGTTCGTCAGGCAATTTCATCAACCTTCCGGCAGGCTTCCATTAGAATCGCCGTGGCATCCCCGCTGATGGTGTGGGCCGGGCTGCCCTGGTTGAAAACAAACTCAAACTCCCCTTCGCGGAAGGCAAGGAGAACAGGCAGGGCATCCACGCCAAAACTTCCATCATAACATTCTGCATGAACTATCGAACCGCAATAAAAATAAATGGACCCCGCCGTGTGCCCGCTCGTGTTTCGAAGGACCAATTGGCCCGTCTTTGTACCCTGGACCAGAATCTGTGAAAGATCGATCACGGAAAATTCCGCCAATCGTCCCGTCATCTCCAGATTTTTGGCATTGGGGGCCGCCGGAACGGCGGGCGGGCGGGCGTCAATGGACTCGATTTGTTCCGCGACTTTGATGATGTTTTCCAGCTTCTTCATCAACCGGTCCATTTGAACTTCACGGTCGATAAGATTGGAGGCCACGCTTCGGGCAAGCCCCATCACATTGGAATCAGCCAGCTTCATCCGGATGGCCTGCGTGATCTTCCCGCCGGGCCTGCCGGAACTTTCCTCGAGATCGTCTTGAATCACGCGGGCAGGGCGCTCAGCTGCGGTAATGGAGCCGGACTCCGTGATGCTGATCATCATGGAACGAGCGTCGGGTGTGAGCTCAACCAAGGCTTCCACCATCATTCTGTCTTCATCCCGGGTCACAAGGCTCAGGTTATAGCTGGCTGTTTCGTCCCGGTTTGTTGCATCTTTTAATCTCATCAGGAGTTCCTGAAACAGCTCGCGAAAATCGCCTTCAAAAAGCTTTTTGAACGGCAATTTCCCGTCGGCGATTTTGTGGGAATATCCCGTAAGCCTCAAAAAACAGGGGTTCGCCGCAGTAAGCCGTCCGTTTTCGTCGAACAGGACAATCGGCACATGGGTATGCTCAAAAACTTCCTTGAACCGGGTCTCCTGCTTTCCGAGACGAAAACTGTTGTCGAACAATTCGTGGTTTTTCTTGGCCAGGGCCGCCAGTTGCGCGTCCATGGCGGAAATGCGGTGCGTCAAACCTTCAATATGGTTGAGCAACAGGTCGCGCACCGAAATCAACCCCACAAAGGCACTGCCTTGATGCACAATGATGTCATTGAAAAAGTCATCCTCTGCCCCCTTGGTTGCCATCAAATGATTCACCACGGTTTCGACATGCTTGTGCCCCTCAACCACCAATGGGGCGGAAATCATGATTTCTGAAATCGGCGCCTTGAGCAGGGCTGGATCGTTTTTCTGGCCGATCAGATGCTGGCCGAGGTGCGCGCGCGTAATCAGGCCGAATTGCCCCTCCCCGACCACAATTCCCAAACTGAAAACAGACATCTGGGTCTGAAACCAGCCTTTCACATCCGCCACGGTCATCGTGCCTTCGACGTAGTTTGTCGTGTAAACCAGATCCTGCGCGGTTACAAGCTTTGAGGAAAACACCACGAGCCATCCTAAGCAACCCTCCGCCTTGAAGCAACCTCCGGATTACATTTATTCTGAATATCTCTCGGTGATTTTGACGCCACACGGAACCCCCAAAACGGGGGAGCTGGGTGGCGCCCGTTTCAATGTTGCAACCTTCATGGATTTGAACAGAATCCGCAACCGGGATGGAATTTCGCTACAAACGGATTCGGGAAGTGTTTTGGCTGTCCCTCGCCGTGTCACTGCTCATGACTTTATGCAAGCTGGTGATCGGCTTGAAACTCCGGAACCTGGCCGTGTTGGCCGACTCCGTTCATTCGCTTTTGGAGGGCGGATCGAGCGCCATCGGGCTCGTGGTGATGTACACCTTGGGGCAACCCGCCGCCGGCCAGGCAAACAATCGGGGAAAATTTGAAATTCTAGCCGCGATTCTGCTTTCTGGCCTTTTTTTCCTCAGTTGCTGGGAAATTCTCGGCAGTGCGTTCGAGAGGCTTTTTCAACACACGCTTCCTCCCAAATTTTCATGGTGGGGGATTTTGTTTTTGCTGGGGTCTCTGGGCATCCACCATGGCATGCAAGGCTACAAAAAAGGCCGCGCCTTTGAACTCAGCAGCCCCTTGCTGGCTGCGGGTGTGGCCCGTGGGTTTTATATCCTGATATCCACAGTGGCTGCGCTCGCCAGTGTTGTTGCTTCCGCGGCCGGTTGGGCCTGGTTCGATGCTTATGTTGCGGTTGGCATCATTCTCATGGCCGCTCTCTCGGCCTATTCCTTGATTGATACTGCCATCGACGCCCTCGCCGGCGCACGCCGGCAGCAAATGGCGGAGGAACAGGGAACCCGGCTGCTATAAAGAGCTGTCTAACCCGGATGCAGGCATTCCCGTATTCTGCCCGGCTATTGAGAATGGACACTTTGCAGGAGCTTTTAGAAGCGGGTGAAGCATCCGGGTTAACCGCCTGCAAACAGTTCAACTCCCAGCTCGGTCGCCAGCCCGTCCAGCCGGGCGTCATGGCCCAATACTGGAAGTCTATCTACTCGTTGGAGATCAAAGCAGCAGCCTGCAGCCGCCCCCCCGAGTCCCGGCAGCAGCCGGTCATAATACCCTTTGCCACGCCCGAGGCGGAAGCCCCGCCGGTCAAAGGCAAGGCCGGGAACCAGGGCCAGATCCACGCAGGAAACCTTCTCTGCGCCGGCGTCTTCCGGTTCCAAAATCCCATAAGCTCCGCGCTTCAAATCACACAGCGCCGCCACGGGATAAAGTTCCAGATTGGGGCCCTGTACCTTTGGAAATACGCATTTCTTCCCTTCTTCCAATGCCTGTAATGCCAGGGTGGAAAGATTGGGCTCTGATGGCAGCGCGGAATAAAACAACACGCTTCGGGCGTTGGCCCAGAACGGGCTGGCGCTGAGGCGGCGGCAAATCTCCGCGGAAGCCCGGGCGCAAAAGCCCGGTTCCAGTGCCGCAAGCCTGGAGCGCATTTCGTTCCGCACTTTTTCCTTCTGCTCTTCCCGAGTCATGGGTACACCGGCTGCGCGCGTTTGCGCGCAAGGTCTGCATTGTGGCACCGCAAGAGAAGTCTCACAATTCAAATTGAACAACAGGCATGGAAGATTCTATGCTGGTTGCACATGACTTCTCCGGGCCAACCCAGACAAAAATGGAGCGACCGCAATTTTGTCACGGAAGTGCTGATTCCTTCGTTCTTTCAGCGCAAGCGCGGTACACGCCCGCGGCATGCCCCGATTTTTCCCGTGCTCAAGCCCGGCCAGTTCTGCATCACCTGGATCGGCCACGCGTCCTTTCTTATCCAGACACACAACCACAATATTCTGATCGACCCCAATTGGGCGAACTGGCTCCTGGTCATCCGCCGCCTGCGCCATGCGGGCCTGGCCATCCAGCATCTGCCTGACATTGACCTTGTGTTGATCACGCACGCCCATTTTGACCATCTCAACCGGCGGACCCTGCGCAATATCGCCAGCCGCCAGCCGATCCTCGTACCGTCCGGTGTTGCCGGCCTGGTTCACGGCCTCGGCTTTGAAAAAGTGCATGAGATGGATTGGTGGCAAACGCTGGAGTTCAAGGACCTGAAAATCACCTTTACGCCGGCCAAGCATTGGGGCGCGCGCACCCTGCTCGACAACCACCGCAAATACGGCGGCTTTGTCATTGAATACGCGGGCCGCTCGGCCTACCACGGCGGCGACTCCGCGTATTTTGAAGGCTTCAAGGAAATCGGAACGCGATTTGCGCCTGAAATCGCCCTCCTGCCGATCGGGGCCTATCAACCCCCCAGTTTTCGCGATAATCACATGGGCCCGGAAGAAGCGCTTGACGCCTTTGTGGATCTCCATTCGAAAATCTTCATTCCCATGCACTATGGCACCTACAGGCTCAGCTATGAGCCCATGCACGAGCCTCCCCAACGCCTGATGAAAGCCGCCGCAGCGCTAAACCTGCTGCACCAGATCCGCTTCCTCACCGAGGGTATGCCTCAAGTGATGTAGGGGATGCCGGCAGTTCAGATAGATACATGGATCGCCACGGCACAACTCCGACATGCATCGCGAGTGAACTCCTTCAGAGTTGGGAACATTTTTGGCAGATACCCAGGGTAGGCTCTCGCTGACTCGCGCCAACCCTGGGCTGAAAGACGCAACCGCGTTGCGGTAAGCTACAGCTTACATTCATTCCCGCTCAAAACAGCTTTTTTGAAAGGTTTGGGTTCTCGCGATGACGAAAATTGTGTTTCCGCAGAGAGGTGAAAACCTGGATTATTTCCGGTCCGGCATGATTTGCCCAACCAACCGCTGTACGCCTTCACCCGCAAATTCACTGGCGGGATAAAGGCTCTGCGCCTTCAAATACCAGGCCAGGCTCGATCCATACTGATCCTTGTCTTCCAATTGTTGCGCCGCCCGCAAGCTCCGGACGAATTCCGCAGCCTCGGTCGTGAGATCGGCCCTCACCTGGTTTAGCTTGTTGTCGTCCGGAAATTTCCTGAAAACCTGTTCCACGCTTTCCCATGCCCCCGCATAATTCCCCGCCTTCGCAATCTCATTCGCGCGGATGATGCCGCTTTCAACCAGTTGCATGTTCTCCATTATTTTCCCCAACTGCTGCTGTTTCTCGGGATACAGCGCGGTGGCCGCAATATAACGCACCTTGTCGTCGAATATCTGGCGATAGTTCTTCTGGCTTATCAGGCGATCCAGGTCAACCAGGGCCTGTTGTTGCACGTCCGCCTGGGAAAAAATGGACGAGGAAATTTTGGCCAGTTCCGGATTCCTGGGCCAGATCTCGGTGGCCGCCTTGAGTTCCGCTTCCAGCGTTGCGCGATCCCCGCTGACCGCGGCATTGCGGGCTTTGCTCAAATGCATGGAGCTGACGGTCCGCGCTGTTTCAATGGCGGCCAGCGGTTTCGACGCGTCAAAATCCTTTGCCACCGCCTGGATGTTTTTCACCAACTCTTCGGCCTTGCTGTAATCCTTCACTTCAAGGGCCGACAACAACTCAAAGTTGTTCCGCGTGAACTCCAGAACCTGGCGCTTTTTCTCCCGGGGCACATTGCGCACCGAGGGCATGTATTCGCCGACTGCAAAAGCTTCCCCCAACCGGTCGGAGGCCCCGGCCATTTCCTTTTTATCGAGCAAAAAGTTAAAGGCCTCGACTCCCTCGTCCACGTCGCGGATGGCCTCGCTGGACAGGGAATCCAAAACGCCAAGGGTCGGCGGCGCTCCTGAAATTTTGGTGATGGATTGCTCGCTTTCCTTTCCGACATAAAGTTTGTTGTCCCCGTCGCCATAAACCACGCGGTAAAAACGCGTGGCCATCAACACATGTTGAAATCTGCGCTGGAGAAAATAATCCAGGATCAACGCCTGGAACTGGATTTTGCTCTGCAATTCCGAAGCCTCGCGCTTCAGCCTGTTTGCCTTCAGCATGGTTTCGACATCCGCCAGGCGCGCGACGTACGGTTGCATGCGCAGATCGCGCGTCATCTGTTTTTCCTGCTGCCAGATTTTTAGGGCCGCTGCGTCCTTTGCACTCGGCGCCACTCCGAGCGAGCCATCACTGACACTCGCCGAGGCGTTCCAGGTCAGCAATTCCCTCTGGCGTTCGAGCGCGGCGTTCGCATTTTCCAGACGGTCATTTTCATTTTTTGCCAGCCAAACGCTGTAAACCGCATTGGCCAGCGAATCGCACAACTTCGCGTCGATGGCAAAGTTGGAGGCTTTGGGCAGCAAACCCCACGCTTCATCAACCGATTTGGACGTCAATTGTTCCGGCGCCAGTTTGTCCAGAATGGCATTGATGACCTGCTGGTATTCCCGGTCATCCTTCTCCGTCTGCCCGGCCGAGCTTAGATATTTTTCAAAACGAGCCCGGAAAAAACGGTTGTTGGCGACGTTCCAGGCTTTGCCATCCCAGGTGACGGTATTGCTGCCCGGGTCCAGAAAGGGGACATCCTTTCCCAGAAATTTGGATGATTCTCCGGGACCTTGGCCGGAGGAGGAAGATTCGGAAGAACCTTGCGCCGGCGCCGCAGGCGCGGGTTGTGCAGCTCCACCGCCCACGCTGTTGGGAGACTGCGCCTGCGCCAGACCCGACATGAGCAAAAACAGCAAAGTGAAAACTCTCATGATTTTTGCAATTCCAGCACTTGAAGAATTCCGTTTTCAATCACTTCAACCTTCATGCGAAAGCGCTGGCCTTTTTGAATATTCAAATGGTTCAGGCCCGGCGGGACAATGATGGGAACATACCCGGAATTTCGCTCACTGCCCAATTGCACGGAAAAAAGCCGCCCTTTGGCCGGCGACCATGCCAGCGAATTCTGCACGGTTCCTTCAATTTTATAAATATTGCCCCGCAGGCTGTTGGCATTTTCCATGTAGGAGTTGACCTCCAGTTCCTGGACCGCGCGGTAAGGGTCTTGAACCTGTTGGAAGATATAATAGCCGCCGACTGTCGCGGACACAATGAGGCCAAATACCAATATATACCAGAATGGCTTTGGCTGGGAACTGGCACGCCGGGACATGCGATTATTTTAAGAGGGGTCCCTTTAAATAGCAATAGCCGAGCTTTCCGACTTAATAAACCGGCCCGCGATTTTAAACCGGCTAAAATGTATGGATAAACAAGCCGGAGCGCAGTTTGGGTTCAAACCAGGTGCTCTTCGGCGGCATGATCTGCCCCGCATCGGCAATATCCATCAGTTGTCCCACCGTGACGGGAAACATCGAAAACGCAACCGCCGCTTCCCCGGAATCCACCCGCTTGACCAGCTCCGCCGTGCCTCGGATGCCGCCGACAAAATCAATCCGTTTGCTCGTGCGCGGATCGGCAATCCCCAGCACCGGCGCCAGCAACCGCTCCTGCAACACGCTGACATCCAAGCGTGAGACCGGATCGGCCTTGCTGTCCGGCTGCCAGTGCAACCCATGCCAACGGCCCTGCAAATACATGCGGATCGACGCCGGGGCCTCCGGTTTGCCGGAGGCGGCATCGCTGACTTCAAAGCGCTCCCTGATTTTTCCTAAAAAGATCTCGGGTGTCAGGCCATTCAAATCGAATACCACGCGGTTGTAGGGCAACACCTGCAACTGCGAAGCCGGAAAAATGGTCGCAAGAAACCAATTGTAATCCTCATTGCCCGTATGCTTCGGGTTGGCCTGGCGGCGTTCCTTCCCCACCCGCGCGGCGCTGGCGCTGCGATGGTGCCCGTCGGCCACATAAGCCACGGGCACTTTGTCAAACGCTTGCATAAACGCTTCACCACCGGGAATCCGCCACACGGCATGCTGGATTCCATCCGGCGCCGTAAAATCATACAACGGAGCGCCTTTTGCGGCCTCAGCCACCAAGGCGTCAATCTCCACGGAATCCTTATAGGTGAGAAACACCGGTTCCGGATTCGCGCTGAGCTCGTGTGTGATGCGGGTCCGGTCGTCTTCCTTGTCGGGCCGGGTCTTTTCATGTTTTTTGATGATGTCGTTGTTGTAGTCATCCACATGAAAAACAGCCGTCACACCGGTCTGGGTGTGGTTGCCCATTTTCAATCGATACAGATAAACGCACGGCCCCGGCTCCTTCTGCAAAATCCCGCCGCTTTGAAACTGCCGGAAATTTTCAACAGCTTTGGAATAGACCGCATCGGAGTGAAGATCGGTCCCCGCCGGGAGGTCGATTTCGGGCCGGATCACATGCAAAAGGCTGATGGGATTCCCTTCCGCCAGCGCCGCTGCTTCCGCGCTGGTCACAACATCGTAGGGCACGCAGGCAACACGCGCGGCTTCAGCCGCCCGGGGATGCAACCCCTGAAATGAACGGATACGCATAGAGGCGACAAAAGCACCATGTCCGCGCGAGGATTGCAAGCCTCATCGTGCCGGAAATCAAGCCTGTGGTTCGGCGCTGATATTCGGCGGGGAAGCCCTGCCCTCTTTCAATTCCTGATAATAGGCGGCCAGTGCGTCACGCTGGGCTTCAGGGACTTTTTTGCGGGCCTTCTGGTAGATTTTTTCCGCCGACTGGACATCGCCCATGCAGGCATGAAGCACATACAACAGGCCGCGGTACGCGTCGGAATTGTGCCGGTGATGTTTCAGGATTTTTTCATATTCGGCCAGGGCTTCCGCGTATCGTCCCTGCTCCACATACCACGCCGCCAATTTAAACAACGGCGGCGGCAGATAGGTGTCCGTTGGCCAGAACAATGATTCAAAAATCGAGCTTAAAAAGCGCCCGAGTGGGAAAATCAAAACAGCCGCCCCGGCGGCAAATAAAAGAAATCCGATAAACGCAAAACCAAGTTCCTTGAGTTTCTCATCCGGCGTCGGATCTTTTGGGGCGTGGATCGAAAAAAAATAAATGGCCGCGGCAAAACACGGCGCCGCCGCCAACATCGGTTTGAGCAGCTTTAGCAGGCCCCCTTGCGAATCAGATGCCACTGGTCAAATGATAGGCATTTGGCGTGAAAATTTCCAGCCCAAATGTTCGAGGAGGGGAACGCACTCATGCGTCATCACAGAGTCGAAATTTTGCAGTGCGTCCGCCGCGGCGGACACTTTGCATTGAGAACATGTCGCCCGTAATGAAAAGCGGCGTCGTGCCGCCGCAGTCCAAATTTGGTGTGTGCATTCACCTGATATACGTCAGTTGGCTGAACCACTTCTGCCCGTGGCTGGACAGGACGGGCCCGTTTTTGCCATTTCCCACGAGCCCGCGCGTGACGGCTTCCTGCCTCGACAGCTTGTTATCAAACCAGATCAAAACCGGTTTTTCAACCGGAACGGACGAAGGCTTGAAATGAACGGGAATGCCGACCGCGTCGCAGTCGATCTCCCACGAAACCGGCATGGGCTTCTGCAATCCGCCCTCCACCGTCCACGGCAGGTTTTTTTGCCAGCAAAAGAAATCCTTCCCCGCCGGAACGCGCACGCGCAGGATTGGCTTCAATGAGTTGATAATGCCGCGCAGGGTCATCGGTTTGCCCGCGGCGCTGGCGATCAGGATCGGGACGGGGTCCACGCCGATGTAATTCAAGCCGTTGTATTCGCCGTGCAGGTTCGGCCCTCGTTCGCCGAGCGGGCGGCCCAGGCGGTTGTACCATTCGGAATAATCCGGCAGGATACGAAACCCAAATTCAAAATGCAGGTGCGCGCGCTCGCGGGCGCCGACATTTCCCGTCCAGCCCATCCGGCCGATCACATCACCCGCATTGACCTTGCGGCCCTCCTCCACCATCAGGCGCGCGAGATGCCCGTAGGTGGTGTAGGCTGTCCCCTCCGGCAGATCATGGCGGATCATGATATACCGGCCATAATTGGATTTGGCCGGCGCGTCATTGGCATACACCACTTCTCCCGCCGCGGCCGCATGGACGAGATCCAGCGGCTCGCCCTGCGCATCGCGATGGATTGGGCGGATGTCAATGCCCTCATGGAACAGGTTGTAGAGGCTCGGATGGGGCCCGTCCTCGGAACTGCGCACAAACCCATAATGCCCGCCATAGCAGCGGTGCATCTCGGTTTCCTGATAAAAGGCATCCAGATCGCCGGTCAAAAGATTGCGATTTTCCGTCGGCATCAGCAGATTCACCCCCATATCCGCCCCGCGGCTTTGAGCCAAGGCGACAAATCCAACGGCTATCATCAGCAATGGAAAAATAAACTTTCGCACAACGCGTATACTACGGGAACCGGTCCTGCTCCGGCAAATCAATCCGGTTTCGGATATGAATGGGATGTGGGATGTTTGTGATGGAGGGATGCACTTACCTGATGGAAGAGAATATTAGGCATTTGCTCTACATGAGACGTGGGTTTGTAGTTCTGACGCCGCGGGCATTGGCAAATAAATGCGAAACTTGAGCGCGCCAGCGGTGATTGTTAGCTTAGTATAGTGGAAAAGAATACCTGCATGTGTATCAATGTCGGATACACAACTCCACGGAAAGTGAAGTGGCCGGTGAAAGAGCCTAAACAACAACTGAGTCTCAATGTAGATTCCAGTGGGAGACGAGACGACGTTAAGACAATGACGATATGAACCCAGAGGTGTAATCCACCCGCTCACATTTCGATAGGTTGTTCCGATCGGCTTTGACTGCGCGGCATGCTTGATTGCTAACTGCCGCCACCCACAGCAGGAAATGACAAGCGTGACGAAGCAATAAAGGCATATGACAAACAAAACGATGCTCGCCGGGGATTGGAATGAATCAAGATTCATGAGCACGGGTGGCTGTGTATTAATAGAGACTCTATCGAACAAATCCTGTCTATAATAAATAGTAAACCTATAGCAGACAACTTAGGAAATAGGAATTCCCTTTTTCTCCGTTTTTTTGCGGAGACGAAGCGCCTCCTTGAGAACTGGAAGTGCGGCCAAATCCTTATCCCGCCGAATAAATTCCTTGCTTTTGATCACCCGCTCCAGCGGCAATACCGGCAACCCGATGCCCCCGCGGCGCAGAGTCTTGCATCCTTTCAATTCCCGTTGAAACCCGCGCAATCCATCAACCCGATAACAAAAATTCACCAGGGTATCATCCTTCAAGGCCACGACCGTCCGCGCCAGGATGGTGGCGCCCAGTTTTTTGCTTAGATCCAGCAAACGGACATATTGCCGCTCGGGAAGATCCACCCAAAGGTCCGTATCCAGGGTAGTCTGCGGTGATCCCTGCAGGATGGCTGCACCCATGCCGATCAGCATGAACGGGATTTTTTCCTTTTGGAGCGTGCGAACCAATTCAGCGAACGGAGAACAGTTTGGCTTCTTTGCCAGCGTTGCTCCGGAGTGGCGGCCAGCGACCAGGCGAACAGGATCTTTTCGTCCTCGCTCAGCTTTTTTTCGTCCTGCAGCACGTCGAGGATTTGCCGCATTTTTTTTTTCACTTCCACGATTAAAGCCTAAGATACTCCGGGTGACAAGCGTTCAAGGAATGTGCTTACCAGGAAAGACACATGCGACTTGCTCTAACCCAATAAATGCTTTTGTTTCCTTCGCGCCTTCGTGTGAGACCTGTCTTTATCATCCTGTGTATCCTGTTCATCCATGTTAAAATCTGCTCCACAAAGCCTGCGAGTGAGCCTTCAAACTGTGTCATTTTGTCGCTAAGGAGCGACATCCTGTCGCACCGTGAAACATCGGACATTGCATAAGCCGTTGAACATCAATATGTGACGAAAAATCCATGTTGGCACCCGGATTGCATGAGTAAGGATGTAGAAACACACTTTTCTGAAGTTAACGACAACGGAGTCAAAAGCTAATTTATGAGTAAAGTACTGGGCATCGATCTGGGCACGACCAATTCCTGCATGGCCGTCATGGAAGCCGGCAAAGCCATCGTCGTGGAAAATTCCGAAGGTTCGCGCACAACACCCTCCGTTGTTGCTTTTACCAAAGGCGGCGAGCGCCTCGTCGGCCAGGCCGCCAAACGCCAGGCCGTCACCAATTCGAAAAATACCATCTTCTCCGTCAAACGCCTGATCGGACGCAAGTTCTCGGAAGTCACCGAGGAAATCAAACGCCTTCCCTACAAAGTGGTTGAAGGCAAAAACGGCACCGCTTGCGTGCAGGTCGAAGTCGGCGGCGAAACCAAAACCTACACGCCCGAGGAAATTTCCTCCTTCATTCTTTCCAAGCTCAAGAGCGACGCCGAAGCCAAGCTCGGCGTGAAAATCACACAGGCAGTCATCACGGTCCCGGCCTACTTCAACGACAGCCAGCGCCACGCCACCAAGGACGCGGGCAAGATCGCGGGTCTCGAAGTTCTCCGCATTGTCAACGAACCCACGGCCGCATCGCTCGCCTACGGGCTCGAAAAAACCAAGGACGAAAAAATCGCCGTCTATGACCTCGGCGGCGGCACCTTCGACATCTCCATCCTTTCCATCGCGGACGGCGTGTTTGAAGTGCTGGCCACCAACGGCGACACCCACCTGGGCGGCGACGACTGGGACAACGCCCTGATCGACCACATTGTCAATGAATTCAAAAAAGATAGCGGCATCGACTTGCGTGGCCAGTCCGACGCCATGCAGCGCATCAAGGAAGAAGCCGAAAAAGCAAAGATCGCGCTGTCCTCCTCGCAGGAATACGAAATCAACCTGCCGTTCGTCACAGCCGACCAGACGGGCCCGAAACACATCCAGCTCAAGCTGACCCGCGCCCGCCTCGAGCAGTTGACAGATTCCCTGGCTGAAAAGAGCATCAAACCGGTTGAAGCCTGTTTGAAGGATTCCAAACTCAGCACAGCCCAAGTCAACGAACTGGTCCTGGTCGGTGGCATGACGCGCATGCCCAAGATCATCGACATCGCCCGCCGTATCATTGGCAAGGAACCCCACAAGGGCGTCAACCCGGACGAAGTCGTCGCCGTCGGCGCCGCGATCCAGGGCGGCGTGCTCCGCGGTGAAGTTGATGACATCCTGTTGCTCGACGTCACACCTCTCTCGCTTGCGATTGAAACCTTGGGCGGACAGGCCACGCCCATGATTCCGCGCAACACAACCATCCCGACCAAGAAATCCCAGACCTTCAGCACGGCTTCAGACAACCAGCCCGGTGTGGAAATCCACATCCTCCAAGGCGAACGTCCGCTCTCACGCGATAATAAATCCCTCGGCAAATTCCACCTGGACGGCATTCCCCCGGCGCCGCGAGGCGTACCTCAGATCGAAGTCACTTTTGACATCGATGCCAACGGCATCCTGAACGTCTCTGCGAAGGATACCGGATCGGGCAAGGAACAAAAGATTTCCATCACCGGATCCAGCAACCTCGATAAAAACGAGATCGACAAGATGATGAAGGAAGCCGAATCGCACGCCGAAGAGGACCGCAAGGCCAAGGAGAAAGTGGAGATCCACAACCAGGCCGACAACATGGCTTTCGCCGCCGAGAAACTGGTCAAGGACCAGGGTGAAAAAATCAGCGCGGAGCAGAAAAAGGAAGTCGAGGATCTCGTCGCCAAGGTCCGTGAAAAGCTGAAGGGCGACGACAGCGACGCCATCAAGCAGGCGACCGAAGAGCTGAACAAAAAGATCCAGGATATTTCCACCGAAATGTACCGCAAAGCGTCGGAACACGTCGGCGCTGCGGCCGCTCCAGGCGAGAGCCCCGGGCCCGAAGCGGAGCCTTCCGAAAAACCCGCCGGCCACAAGCCTGCCGAGGATGACGTGATCGACGCCGACTTCGAAGTCGTGGACAAGGACAAGAAACCCAAGAAGAAATAATTTCGACAGGCCCGGAGGACGGCGCGGTTTCCGCGCGGTTCCGATGGGGTTATCACTGGACGAATAATCCAACAAAACCTAACAAGGAGTAGTAACTTATGGCAGACATTAAGTTCAAACCCGTGGGTGACCGCATCGTCGTTCAGCCCATCGAGGAGCAGGAAGTGAAAAAGGGCGGCATCATCATCCCCGATACCGCGAAAGAAAAACCCCAGGAAGGCAAAATCGTTGCCCTCGGTTCCGGCAAACGGGACGACGCCGGCAAGCTGATCCCTTTCGAGGTCAAAAAGGGAGACCGCGTGCTCTACACCAAATACGGCGGCACGGAAGTCACCCTGGACAGCACCAAATACCTGATTCTGCGCGAGGATGACATCCTTGGCGTGGTTGAATAACACATTTATAACCCACAAAGGAGTCCATCATTATGGCAGCAAAACAAATCCAATTTGAAGAAGCCGCCCGCCAGTCCCTGCTGCGCGGCGTGGAAAAACTGGCCCGCGCCGTCAAGGCGACCATGGGGCCCGCGGGACGCAACGTCGTCCTCGACAAGAAATTCGGTTCCCCCACCATCACCAAGGACGGCGTCACCGTCGCCAAGGAGATCGAGCTGGAAGAGCGCTATGAAAACATCGGCGCGCAACTCGTTCGCGAAGTGGCCAGCAAGACCAGCGATATCGCCGGCGATGGCACCACCACCGCCACCGTTCTCGCGGAATCCATCTACAAGGAAGGCCTCAAGAACGTGACCGCGGGCGCAAACCCGACGGAACTCAAACGCGGCATCGACAAGGCTGTCGAAGCTGTCGTCGAGGAACTCGCCAAGATCTCCAAAAAGGTCAAGGACAAGGAAGAAATCAAACAGGTTGCAACCGTTTCCGCCAACTGGGACCACACCATCGGTGAAATCATCGCCGACGCGCTGGACAAAGTCGGCAAAGACGGCACCGTGACGGTCGAGGAAGCCAAGTCCATCGAAACCACGCTCGAAGTGGTCGAAGGCATGCAGTTCGACAAAGGTTACCTCTCTCCTTACTTCGTGACCAACGCGGAAGCCCAGGAAGCCATTCTGGAAGGCGCTTACATCCTCATCCACGAGAAGAAAATCTCGAGCATGAAGGACATGCTCCCGCTGCTGGAAAAAGTCGCCAAGAGCGGCAAACCCCTGCTCATCATCTCCGAAGATGTCGAAGGCGAAGCCCTCGCCACTCTCGTGGTGAACAAGCTCCGTGGCACCCTGTCGGTCGTCGCCGTCAAAGCCCCCGGCTTTGGTGACCGCCGCAAGGCCATGCTCGAAGACATCGCCATCCTGACCGGTGGACGACTCCTCAGCGAAGACCTCGGCATCAAGCTGGAAAACGTTACCCTGGAAGACCTCGGCAAAGCCAAACGCCTCGTCGTGGACAAGGAAAACACCACCATCATCGAAGGCGCCGGTAAAAACACCGACATCCAGGGCCGCGTGGCTCAGATTCGCCGCCAGATCGACGAAACCACCTCGGATTACGACCGCGAGAAACTCCAGGAACGCCTGGCCAAGCTCGCCGGAGGCGTTGCCGTCATCAATGTCGGCGCCGCAACCGAGACCGAGATGAAGGAAAAGAAAGCCCGCGTCGAAGACGCCCTCCATGCCACCCGCGCTGCGGTGGAAGAAGGCATCGTCCCCGGCGGTGGCACAGCCTTCATTCGCGCCCAAAAGGCAATCGATGCCCTGACGCTGGAAGGCGATCAGAAGATCGGCGCCGGAATCGTCCGTCGCGCGATCGAGCAGCCGCTCCGCACCCTGGCCGACAACGCCGGTGTTGAAGGCAGCATCGTGGTCATGGAAGTCAAGAAGCGCAAAGGCGCCGAAGGCTATAACGTCGCAACCGCTCAATACGAAGACCTCGTCAAAGCGGGTGTGGTGGATCCGACCAAGGTGACCCGTTCGGCTCTGCAGAATGCGGCCTCGATTTCCGGCCTGCTGCTGACCACCGAAGCCATTGTGACCGAAGTTCCTGAGAAGGAAGCTCCTCCGGCCCCCGGCGGCGGACATGGCGGCATGGGCGGGATGGATTATTGATCCAACGTCTGGTCAAAAGACACAATTCAAAAAGGCGCTCCGAAAGGGGCGCCTTTTTTGTTTTTTGAAATAATCACACTATTGGGATACTTATCGTTGCTGTTTTTTATTGGTTCTGTCCATTATACATCTGTCTGATTATTTAGCGGTACTGCGGTGAATAACTCCCGGAATTCGCAGCTTGGCCCTTGTCGTCATCTTGTACGCGATTAAGGTCTGTTTTCAGCAAGGTGGAACTCGAAATGCTTCCGGAATTATATTCGATGAAGTCCGCAGCCTATTTATCCGAGTCTCTGCTCTTGAAAAATTTCCCGCAACAGCGGAAAATGAGCCCAGGCAGCCTCCCGGGCTACAAATGGAGGAAAATTCTCCACCACACTCTTGCCTGCATGCTCCTCACACTGGTTGGCGCGATTATCGTGTTTGCGTATTTTTACCACGTCTTCCACAGCGCACAGGTGGCGAAATTGGAGGCCGAACAGCGGATGGCCCAACTGCAGCAGGAAATCGACCGGCTGCAACAGCTCAATTATTACACCTCCACCCAGATGATCGGCCTTGCGAAAAAAATCCATGACGTGGTCGAGACCGCCGACGGGGACCAGAAAAAATTTCTTTCTCTGCTGATTCCTGAAGCCCTGCGCGTGCAGGCCACCCATGGCGTGCCCGCATCCGCCACCATGGCGATGGCCATCTATGAAAGCGGCTATGGCCGCAGCCAGCTCGCGGTAGAACACAATAATTTCTTTGGTTTGAAAGCGTTAAGCGAAGCTTGGGAAGGGCCCAGGGTTTACACGGCGACGCACGACAGCGGGCAAAGGACCATGGCCTATTTCCGCGGGTATTCGGACATCCACACGGCTGTGCTGGGCTATGCGGATTTTCTCAAGGAATCCGGCCGCTACGCCTCGGCATTTCATTACCGCGACGGGGACAAATTCGTACAGGCCATTCTAAAGGCCGGATACTGTCCCGACTCGGATTACCACCGCCATATCGCCGAGATTATTTCCCGGCATCAACTCAACACGTTGGACCTGCCTGAAGCAAGCGCCTCCCACCCGATTGGCCGCCACACCGTAGCCCTGGCACCGGTAATCCCTCCCTGGCGCAAAGGTTGGCTGACGGCGGCTGAAGTCCATTAGAGCAAATTGCATTCATATTGTCGCGTCATCGCGAGAACCCAAACCTTTCAAAAAGGTGTTTTGAGCGGGGAGGGACGTGGAAATTTTGGAGTGCGTCCGCCACGGCGGACGCTTTTTACTCACGACCCATGTCGGAGTTGCACTTTAGCGGAAAATCCAAAGCGGTGTCGCGCCCGGCTGCTGCCGGACTTGCCACCGCACTCCATATCGCCTCATGGTCAAAATGATTTTCGTTATAAGATTCTGCATTTTAACATGTTGCCACAAGTGTTCATTGGAGCATTTTCGATTCAATTGGCTGCATATTGGGCATGAGCAAAGAAGTTGGCGCAGTGCTCTGGTGTGAAGGATTGGATTGCGTATTTGAGAGCCGAGATCAGATCCTTCCAACATCTGGGGGCGGCTCTGCGCAAGTGGGACTTTAATTTGGCGAAGGCCATCTCGATCGGATTGAGATCCGGGCTGTAGGGTGGCAAGTAGAGCAGTCCGGCCCCACAGGCTTCAATCGCTTTGCGGACGCCCTTGACTTTGTGCGAAGAGAGATTGTCACAGACCACCAAATCTCCGGGCTTCAACGTGGGAACCAAATTCTGTTTCACATACGCAAGGAACAGTTCTCCGTTGATGGCCCCATTGATGAGCAGGGGTGCGGTGATTCCATCATGACGCAATCCAGCCAGGAAGGTGGAGCTGTTCCAATGAC